>JBMOEP010000498.1:0-1502 GCA_049314675.1 Phenylobacterium sp. | reverse complement strand
CGGCAACCTTAAAGCGTTGCCGGTCCCGCCAGGCCGAAGGCGGGCGTCTTCAGGTTGAGGGGGAACCTGATCCCCGAAGTCTGATAACCCTAGGTCAATGAACGTCGTCTCGCACTGAACCTGTGTCAATGCGTCCACCGAAGGCCGTTGACCCCCTCACCGGGCTTCGCCCGGAGCTCCCCCTGATGGGGAGCAATTGAAAGCGCGTAATTCCTCCCCATCAGGGGGAGGTGGACCGCGCAGCGGGCCGGAGGGGGTCAGCTGAGGCGCCGTTGCCCCCCCTGGGGGGAGCCATTGGAGGGGCCTAGCGGCTGATGTGCTCGCGCATGGCCTCGAGGGCGGACTGGACCGCGGCCAGCTGGATCTCCTCGCGGGTCTCGAACTGGAAGAATTCCTGCCGGTGATACAGGCCGTGGTTCGTGCGCGCCGTGGCGATGTGGACGGTTCCCACCGGCTTCATGCGCGTGCCGCCGCCGGGACCGGCGACGCCGGTGATGGCCACGGCGATGTGGGCGTGGGAGTTCTCCAGGGCACCCTCGGCCATCATCCGGGCCACCGGCTCGGACACGGCGCCCAGGTCGGCGATGATCTCGCCGGCCACGCCCAGGAGTTCCTGCTTGGCGCGATTGTTGTAGACGACAAAGCCGCGCTCGAAGACGTCCGAGGCACCCGGGATGGCGCAGATCGCCGCCGCCACGAGGCCGCCCGTGCAGCTCTCGGCGGTGACGATGCGGAGCTGGCGCTCGCGCGCCTCATCGATCAGCAGTCGGGCCAGGGTCACGATTTCGAGGGTAAACATCGCACATCTCCGGGGCGGAAGCCTTGGCAGGACCTGACCACCGCCCGGGGGCGGCACGCAAGTCCCTCAGTCGGCGAAATCGTCGGACGGAAGCTCCACGACCGCCGCGGCCTGGGCCAGGAGCCCCTCGCCGCGACCGGTGAAGCCCATGCCCTCCGTTGTCGTCGCCTTGATGCTGACCCGGCCAACCGGCGTGCCCAGGATATCCGCCACGGTCTGTCGCATGGCCTCGCGGTGCGGGGCGATCTTCGGGCGCTCGCAGATGAGGGTCAGGTCGACCGACAGGATGCGGCCGCCGCGGGCCGCTACCCGGGCGGCGGCGTGGGCAAGGAAGGTGGCGGAGGGCTCGCCCTTCCAGCGCGCCTCCGTAGGCGGGAAGTGCTGGCCGATGTCGCCTTCGCCGAGGGCGCCCAGCAGGGCGTCCGTAAGGGCGTGGAGGCCGGCGTCGGCATCAGAATGGCCAATGAGGGCGGCATCGTGGGGGATGCGAACCCCGCAGAGCCAGACCCCGTCGCCCGGACCCCAGCGATGGGCGTCGACGCCCTGACCCATGCGGATGTCGCGGGCGGGGCGGGCAAGGGACTCAGCCATGTGGAAATCCTCCGGCCAGGTGAGCTTGAAGAGCCGGGGGTCTCCCGGGACCAGGGCGATGCGCGCACCTGCCGCCTCCATGACCGCCGCCTCGTCGGTGGGCTCGGCGCCG
>JBMOEP010000497.1:0-1508 GCA_049314675.1 Phenylobacterium sp. | reverse complement strand
CATTGCCCTTGGACTTGGACATCTTCTTGCCGGAGGCGTCCCGGACCAGGGCGTTGAAAAACACCCTGCGGAAAGGGACCTCTCCGGTGAAGTGCATCCCCAGCATCATCATCCGGGCGACCCAGTAGAAGATGATGTCGAAGCCGGTGACCAGGGTGTGGGTCGGATAGAACCGCTTCAGGTCGGCGGTCTCCTCCGGCCATCCCAGGGTCGAGAAGGGCCAGAGCCCCGAGGAGAACCAGGTGTCGAGGACGTCGTCGTCCTGTCGCAGGGGCGTCTCGGCGCCGTAGTGGGCGGCGGCGGCAGCTTGGGCCTCGGCCTCGGTCTCCTCCACGAAGACGGTGCCGTCGGGTCCGTACCAGGCCGGGATCCGGTGGCCCCACCAGAGCTGGCGCGAGACGCACCAGGGCTCGATGTTCCGCATCCACTCGAAGTAGGTCTTCGACCAGGCGGCAGGCTCCAGGACGGTGCGGCCGTCTTCGACCGCGGCAATGGCCGGCTTGGCCAGGGTGGCGGCGTCCACGAACCACTGGTCGGTCAGGTAGGGCTCGACGACGACGCCAGAGCGGTCGCCGTGCGGCACCACATGGCGGGTCGGGTCGATGCCGCGCAGCAGTTCCAGGGCCTCGAACTCGGCGACCACCTGCTTGCGAGCGACAAAACGGTCCAGGCCGCGATAGGCCTCGGGCGCGGCGTCGTTGATGCAGCCGAAGTCGTCGAGGATGTTGATGATCTCCAGGCCATGGCGCTTGCCGACCTGGAAGTCGTTGAAGTCATGCGCCGGGGTAATTTTCACCGCCCCGGACCCCTTCTCGGGATCGGCATAGTCGTCGGCGACGATGGGGATCAGGCGGCCGACGATGGGCAGCCGGACCTGCTTGCCCACCAGGTGGGCGTAGCGCTCGTCCTTGGGGTTCACCGCCACGGCGGTGTCGCCCAGCATGGTCTCGGGCCGGGTGGTGGCCACGACGATCTCGCCCGAGCCATCCTCCAGCGGATAGGCGAAGCGCCAGAAATGGCCGTCAACCTCGCGCTGCTCGACCTCGAGGTCAGAGATGGCGGTCTGGAGGTGAGGGTCCCAGTTCACCAGCCGCTTGTCGCGATAGAGCAGGCCCTGCTTGTGCAAGGTGACGAAGACCCTGCGGACGGCGACGCTGAGCCCCTCGTCCAGGGTGAAGCGCTCGCGGCTCCAGTCGCAGGAGGCACCCAGCCGGCGCAGCTGGCGGGTGATGGTCCCGCCGCTCTCGGCCTTCCAGGCCCAGACCCGCTCAAGGAAGGCCTCGCGTCCCATGTCGCGCCGGCCAAGATTGCCCTCGGCGGCCAGCTGGCGCTCGACCACCATCTGGGTGGCGATGCCGGCGTGATCCGTACCGGGCAGCCAGAGGGCCGCCTTGCCCCGCATGCGCTCGAACCGGATCAGCACGTCCTGCAGGGTGTTGTTCAGGGCGTGGCCAATGTGCAGCGAGCCCGTCACATTGGGCGGCGGTATGACCACGGAGAAGGGCTCG
>JBMOEP010000496.1:0-1508 GCA_049314675.1 Phenylobacterium sp. | reverse complement strand
CGATATTCGGTCTCGGTCAGGAGCTGCTTCGGCTTGAGGGGAGTCTTCCCCTCGTCGATGACGAGATAATCCTCATAGTAGATCACCCGCTCCAGCTCCCGGGCCGTCATGTCCATCATCAGGCCGAGACGGCTGGGCATGCACTTGTAGAACCAGATGTGGCTAACCGGCACGGCCAGCTCGATGTGACCCATGCGCTCGCGACGAACGCGGGCCAGGGTGACCTCGACGCCACACCGGTCGCAGATGACGCCCTTGAACTTGATCCGCTTGTACTTCCCGCAGGAGCACTCGTAGTCCTTGGTTGGCCCGAAGATCCGCTCGCAAAACAACCCGCCCTTCTCCGGCTTAAACGTCCGGTAGTTGATGGTTTCAGGGTTCTTCGTCTCGCCGCGACTCCAGGACAGGATCGCCTCCGGGGAGGCGACGGTGATGCTCACTTCGTCGAAGCCGACGGAGCGCTCCATGCCGAGGATTTCGCGGGCGGATTGGGTCTGTTTGTTCATGGGAGGTGGTTTCTTTGGGTCTAGGGGTTAAGCGGCGATGACTTCCAGCGGGCTGGGTTTCTGCAAATCCTCGTCCACGACGCGGCTACGTTCGCCGACCTTCACGTCGAGACAGAGGCTCTGCATTTCCTTGATGAGCACGTTGAACGATTCCGGCGTCCCGGCTTCGAGCGAGTTGTCGCCCTTCACGATGCTCTCGTAGATGCGGGTGCGCCCGGCCACGTCGTCGGACTTCACGGTGAGTAGTTCCTGGAGGGTGTAGGCAGCGCCGTATGCCTCCATGGCCCACACTTCCATCTCCCCATACCGCTGACCGCCGTACTGGGCCTTGCCGCCCAGCGGTTGCTGGGTGACGAGCGAGTACGGACCGACCGCGCGAGCGTGGATCTTGTCCGCGACCAGGTGGTGCAGCTTCATCATGTAGATCAGGCCGACCACGACGCGCTGGTCGAACGGCTCGCCCGTGCGGCCGTCCAGCAGGAGGGACTTACCGTCCTCGTCCAGCTTCGCCTTCTTGAGGAAGTCGCGGATCTTGGTCTCGCTGATCCCGTCAAACACGGGGGTGGCCACGTTGAAGCCGAGGGCCCGGGCGGCGATCCCCAAATGGGTCTCCAGCACCTGGCCGACGTTCATACGTGAAGGCACGCCGAGCGGATTCAGGATGATGTCGACCGGGGTGCCGTCCGGAAGGTACGGCATGTCTTCCTCGGGAACGATCTTGGCAACGACGCCCTTGTTCCCGTGGCGGCCGGCCATCTTGTCGCCCACGGAGATCTTCCGCTTGGCGGCAACATAGACCTTCACCTGTTTGATGATGCCGGGATCGATGTCCTCACCGGCCTCGACGCGCTCCAGCTCCACATCCTTCTCGTTGGTCAGCTGGTTGAACTTCTGTTCGAAGCTCGAGATGATCTCGCGGATCTTGATCCGGATCGGGCTGGGATCGATCTCGATGTGGTTGTACACGTCGGCGATCTTCCGCAGCAGCGTCTTGGTGATCTT
>JBMOEP010000495.1:0-1514 GCA_049314675.1 Phenylobacterium sp. | reverse complement strand
GTTCCATGACCTCAGCCTGGACGCCCTGGCGCACGACCCGGAGTTGCTCGTGGCCCTGGCCCGCCTGCCCGGGCGCCGGCTGATTTTTACCAACGCCGACGACTTCCACGCCGAGCGGGTGCTGAACCACCTGGGGCTGGCCCACCTGTTCGACGAGGTCTTCCACATCCACTCCTTCGGCTTCGCGCCCAAGCCCGACCCCCTGGGCTTCCAGAGGATGATCGACGGCCACGGCCTGGACCCCGCCGCGACCGCCTTCTTCGAGGACTCCGAGCGCAACCTGAAACCGGCCTTCGACCTGGGCATGACCACGGTCCTGGTTGGCCCCCGCGCGCCGGGCTCCGAGGCGGCCTTCGTCCACCACCGTACCGCACACCTGACCCCCTTCCTCAATCACGCCCGCCTCCGGGAGACCGCCAGATGAGCCTGACCTACGCCGACCTCCGCGCCGAGATCGAAGCCGCCTGGGAGGCCCGGGACCAGGTCTCCACCGCTACCACGGGCCCGGTGCGGACCGCCGTGGACGAGACCCTGCGCCAGCTCGACAGCGGCGACCTGAGGGTGGCGACCCGGGGTGAGGACGGCACCTGGACCACCCACCAGTGGGCCAAGCAGGCCATCCTCCTGTCCTTCCGCCTGAACCCGAACCGGGTGCACTCCGCCCCTGGCCCCGGCCCCTACTGGGACAAGGTGGACACCAAGTTCGAGGGCTGGGAGGCTGCCCGCTTCGAAGCCGCCGGCTTCCGCGCCGTGCCCGGCTGCGTGGTGCGTAAGGGTGCCTTCATTGCCCGCAACGTGGTGCTGATGCCCTCCTTCGTGAATATCGGCGCCTTCGTGGACGAGGGGACCATGGTCGACACCTGGGCAACCGTGGGGTCCTGTGCCCAGATCGGCAAGAACGTGCACCTGTCCGGCGGGGCGGGGATCGGCGGCGTTCTGGAGCCGCTGCAGGCCAACCCGACCATCATCGAGGACAACTGCTTCATCGGTGCCCGTTCCGAGGTGGCCGAGGGCGTGATCGTGCGCGAGGGCAGTGTCCTATCCATGGGCGTCTACCTGACCTCGACCACCCCCATCATCGACCGGCGGACCGGCGAGGTCTTCACCGGCGAGGTGCCGCCCTACTCTGTGGTCATGTCCGGGTCCCGGCCGAGCCCCCACGAGGGCCTGCCGGGAACCTACTGCGCGGTGATCATGAAGACCGTGGACGCCCGGACCCGGGCCAAGACCTCCATCAACGAGCTTCTGAGGGACTAGGCCCATGGCCGGGATCGACGCCGTCGAACTGACCCGGGAGCTGATCCGGCGCCCGTCTGTGACCCCTGCCGACGCCGGGGCCATGGACCTGGTCGAGCAGGTCCTGGCGGGCCTCGGCTTTGCCTGCCGCCGGATGCGGTTTGGCGAGATCGAGAACCTTTACGCCCGGATCGGGACGGCCCGGCCCAACCTCTGCTTCGCCGGCCACACCGACGTGGTGCCGGTGGGCGATGTGGCCGCCTGGAGCCGCGAGGCCT
>JBMOEP010000494.1:0-1520 GCA_049314675.1 Phenylobacterium sp. | reverse complement strand
TCAGCGCTGCGGCCTTCACCTTTCCGGTGGTGCTGGCCCTGATGCCAGCGATCGACAGTTACGCCAAAGCGGCCGCCGCCGCCCTCGGCCTAGGCTAGATGAGCTTCCCGCGCATCGCCACCTACGCGGTCCTCGACTCGACCAATACCGAGGCCCGGCGTCGGGCTGAGGCAGGCGACTTCGGCCCGATCTGGCTTCATGCTCTGGAACAGACAGCCGGCCGCGGCCGCCGGGGTCGCCCCTGGCGTGGTGGTGGGGGCAACCTGGCCGCCACACTCCTGACCCCCGTAGACCTGCCGCCCGGCCAGGCGGCCCAGATCTCCTTCGTGGCCGCAGTGGCGCTCTGCGAAACCATCAACACCCACGCGGGAGGTCCTGTCGCCCGGCTGCGGTGGCCTAACGACCTTTTCGTCGCGGGAGGAAAGGCCGCAGGTATCCTCGTGGAGTCCGGCCCGCGGCCCGGCGGCGGCCTTTGGCTGGCGGTCGGGATCGGCGTGAACCTGTCCCTAGCGCCTCCCCGGGAGGCGGTCGAGCGGCCCGCCTGCGCTCTCGCCGACCTCCCCGGTTTCCAGCCGGTGGAGCCCCTCGACTTCCTGATCGCCCTTGCGGAGCGCTTCGAGGCCTGGCGGAGCAGGTGGTCACAGGAGGGGTTCGGCCCAGTGGGCCAGGCCTGGACCCGGATGGCGGAGGGTCTGGGCGGACCCTGTACGGCACGGCTTCCTGACCGGACACTCTCGGGGACGGCGGAAGCCCTGGAGGCCGACGGGGCCCTGCGCCTGCGCCTGGACGGCGGCGAGAAGGTCCGGATCACCGCCGGCGATGTTTTCTTCGGAGAAAACTGATGCTTCTGGCCATCGAGCAGGGCAACACCAACACGCTCTTTGCGGTGCATGACGGAAGCGATTGGGTCGCCCAGTGGCGGACCGCCACCCAGTCCACGCGGACGGCGGACGAGTATGCCGCGTGGATGTTTCAGCTCCTCTCCATGACCGAACTGAAGTTCGAGATGCTGGACGCCTGCATCATCTCCAGCGTCGTGCCCCAGTCGGTCTTCAACCTGCGCAACCTGGCCCGGCGCTACCTGAAGGTAGAGCCCCTGGTGATCGGCGAGAATGTCGACCTCGGCATTCCCGTGCGCCTGGAGAAGCCCTCCGAGGCCGGCGCGGACCGGCTGGTCAACGCCATCGGGGCCCACGCGGTCTTTCCCGGGGATCTGATCATCATCGACTCTGGCACCGCCACCACCTTCGACATCGTCGCCGCCGATGGGGGCTTCGAAGGCGGCGTCATCGCCCCAGGTATCAATCTGTCCATGGAGGCCCTACACACTGCGGCGGCCAAGCTGCCCCGGGTGGCCATACGCCGGCCGATGAAGACGATCGGCAGGGATACGGTGGGTGCCATGCAGGCTGGCGTCTTCTGGGGCTATATCGCTCTCATCGAGGGGCTGATTGCCCGAATCAAGGCTGAGTGGGGGCGACCCATGACTGTGGTCGCCACCGGAGGAGTGGCCTCCCTCT
>JBMOEP010000493.1:0-1525 GCA_049314675.1 Phenylobacterium sp. | reverse complement strand
CTGGGGCCCTTCGATCCGGACCTGCCCGTGGCTGTCGTGACGGCGGGTGCCGTGCCCCTGCCCGCCGACCTCCGGGCCCTCCAGAATGCCCCGGCTGTCGATTCCGGCGCCGGATGGGTGGACCGGGTTCCCGGGGCCCAGCACGCCAGCCTTCTGGGGGCCCAGTACGCCCACCGGGTCGTCCGTGGGTTCGAGCACGTTCTCTCGGTCAGTCGCGGCGGCTAGCCTCCCGGACCGCCACCGCGGATTCGGTGGCGACGCCGCCGCAGGCCGCGACCAGGCGCGCCCGCGACAGAGAGCGGAGCCGAACGCCTGAGCCCGGCGTCCCGGCGAGCTGGACGGCCCCCTCGGACAGCACCGCGGGCAAGGCGCCCCTGCAGGGCGCAGGCGCTGTGGTCAGGGCCGCCCGAGCCAGGGGGTCCAGGCGCGACATCCTCCCGGCCAGCAGGCTGACGCGGGCGGGCCGGTCCGCCAGGATCTCGAAGCGTCCGTCGAAGACCCCCGTCTCCCCCGCTTCCAGCACGAGGTCGACGAGGCCTGACCGCCGGGCCTCCCCAGGTGAGCGGGTCCAGAGGATCCGGGCTCCGTCGGCAAGGATCAGGGCCCCGGCCAGGGTGGCGTGAACGGCTCCATCGCCGGACAGCTGCCCGCAGAGCGCCCTGAGGGCGGCGGACCTGGGCGGCCTCGCGGACCCGGCCGCGGCCAGACAGGCTGCGCCCGCCACCTGGATCGCCGCGCCCCTGTCCGCCGTCCGGAAACGTCCCCGGTCCAGGACCAGCCCGAAGGGTACAGCCTGTACCTCGGCCGACAGGGCTGCAGCAGCCTCGCCCGTGTCACCGAGGGGAATTTCTACGGCCTCACTCTCGGGCTCGCCAGATCGGGCGAGCCGGGCGCGGCTGCGGGCGAACCGGACGTCGATGTTGGCCGGATCCTCGATCCAGGTTTCACCCTTGGCGGCGAGCCACGCCCGCAGGTCCGCCCGGCGGATCCCGAGCAGGGGGCGCAGGAGAAAGATGCCCCGGCCCTCGGGCCAGACGGGCGAAGGTGTCCACTCCCGGGGAGAGGGGGTGGTCCCGCCCATCGTCCGCATGACCTCGGCCTCCGAACGGTCGTCCGCCGTGTGCCCCATCAGGATCACGCGAGCACCCGCCGCGCGCGCGGCGTCAGCCAGGAGCCGGTGACGGGCCTGACGGGCGGCCGCGGGAAGACCGGTCTGCGGATGGGGTCCCTCCCAGGTGAGGGCCCTGAACCCAGCGCCGATCCGCCGGGCCGTCTGTGCGCAGGCTCGGGTCCAGTCGGGGCTTGAGGGGTTTAGCCCGTGATCCACGGTCAGGACCAACAGGGGGCGAGCCCGGCGCCGGGCCCACTCTGCGGCCATAAGCGTCAGGGCCAAAGAGTCCCCACCCCCCGACAGAGCCACAGCGAGGGGCGCGCCGGGTCCGGCATCCAGCCTCGCGTCCAGGCGCCCTTCTGCCCGGGCTCTGGGGTCCGGCTCCGCGGTCAGGTGCCGCACCGCGACTGGGCG
>JBMOEP010000492.1:0-1487 GCA_049314675.1 Phenylobacterium sp. | reverse complement strand
AGATCCTCTTCCGAGACCGCCCGGGAGAGCTGGAGGATGGGACTGGCGACATCGATGATCTCGTCCCGGGCAAGGGTGCGGATCAGGCGGACAGGCGGAGTACGGGCCAGAGCCATCCGGTTGGCGAGTTCCGCACGGACCCGGCTCTCCATTTCCTGGGCCAACTGGCTCAGGACATCGTCGAAGAGTGCAAGCTCCGGATCATCGATCCGGGGTCCGAACTGGAAATACATGTCCGCAACGCGATGCATCAGCTCGCGCCTGTGTTCGCCGGATTTCTCCTTGGCGAGGTCCATGAGCTCGGCGGCGCTTTGCTTCATGCCCAGGTGACTCTCAGAGGCTGCATTTTCGGCCTGTCTCAGGAGATTGTCTCCCTCAAGTATCAGACTATGGGGTGGCCGTTAACCTCGGCCTAACGGCCACGCCACCACCGCAGGCCAGCACCTTCCAGCCGCTCGAGCCCCGCGTGGACCGCGACACCCATCACCGCCAACACCACCAGGGCGGCGATCATCCGGTCAGTCTGCAGCTTGTTGCCGGCGTCCAGGATCTGCCAGGCGAGGCCCCGGACTCCCCCGGACCCCGCGGCGAACTCAGCCACCACCGCCCCGATGATGGCCAGACCGGCACCGACCTTCAGGCCCTCCATCAGGAAGGGAACCGCCGCGGGCAGCCGCAGCCTGAGGACCCTCTGCAGGCGACTGGCGCCGTAGAGATCGAACAGCCGCTCGAGGTCGGGGTCCGCTGACCTGAGTCCGGTCACCGTTCCGGAGAAGATCGGGAAGAAGGCCACCAGGACCGCCAGGGCGATCACCGCGCGCTCGGGATGGTCGATTCCGGCCCAGATGAGGATCAGAGGTGCCACCGCCACCACCGGCGTGACCTGGAGGGCGGAGGCGAGGGGGCGCACGGCGCGCTCGAGAAGCGGGCTCAGGCCGACCAGCAGGGCCAGGGCCAGGGCGGCCCCGGCGGCGAGGACGAGGGCGACCAGGGCTACTGAGAGGGTGTTCCAGGCGGCGGGTACCAGGACCGTCAGCCCGGATGCGGCGGCCAGAATCACCTTCGAGGGCGGCGGCAGGAAGTAGGCGGGAACGCCTGTCAGGCGACACGCCGCCTCCCAGCCCGCCAGGAGCAGCAGGATCAGGGCTGCCGGGGCCAGGGCGTCGACGACCCGGTTCATGCGACGGCCTCTGAGCCTGCGGCGAGGAGGGCGGACACCGCCTCCGCCGCCTCAGCGAAGACCGGCTTGGCCCGGAAGCCCGGGGGCCTGGGAAGGGGAGCGTCGACCCGGACCTCGCCGGCGATGCGCCCCGGGCCGCGGGTCAGGACCACTATCCGGCTGGCCATGTAGGCGGCTTCCTCGACATTGTGGGTGACGAAGACGATTGCCGGCCGGGTCTCGGACCACAGGTGAAGGACGTCGTCGGCCAGGGTGCGCCGGGTGATCTCGTCGAGGGCCGCAAAGGGCTCGTCCAGCATCAACAGGC
>JBMOEP010000491.1:0-1554 GCA_049314675.1 Phenylobacterium sp. | reverse complement strand
CTCGGCTGGCTGCGGCAGGAGGAGAACCAGTACCTGGCCTGCCCGCCCGAGATTGCCCGGACCTTCGACCCCGCCCTCCAGGACCTGCTGGGCTACGCCATGGGCTCCTACGCCCTGGGCTACTTCTCGCCCCCCTCGGCGCCCGGCGCCGACCCCGAGGTGGTGCCACCCAACTACGCCCTGGGGCGCCGGTCAGCGGGCTCGACCCTGGGTTCGGCCGCCGACCTCGCCGCCCTGAACGGGGACGTCAGGGGCGGGTAGGACGAGGCTGCAGGGACAGGGCCAGGAATACGCTGCCGGATGGCCGCGATTCAGTTCCGGGCGGTGAGGCTACGGCGGATAAGGGACCAGAGCGTGGTCTGGCCCTGGGACAGTGCCCCTGTGCGGTAGGCCTGGACTCCGACCCCTATGGCAGCAGCAGTGGTCAGCCCCATCAGGGCCAGGCCCGTCAGGACTTCCCATGCCGGCGCATTGTCCACGATCCTCAGCAGCATCAGGAAGGGCGTGAAGGGGGGGATCAGGGCCGCGATGCGGATGATGGGGGAGTCCGGCGCCTGGAGGGCCGAGATCACCAGCAGGAGGGGAATGACCAACACCATGCTGAGGGGCGTCGCCAGGCTCTGGGCCTCCCGGGGCGTCTCGCAGAAGGCGGCCAGGCCAGCGAAGAGGGAGCCGTACATCAGGAACCCGGACACCAGGAAGACCAGGGCCCAGGGCAGGAGCCCCCGGGCGAAGAGGGCCTTGGACAGCCCCTCAGTGAGTCCGGGCGGAAGGTAACCGGCGGCGAGCAGGCCCGCGCCCAGAAGGGCCCCGAGGACGGTCAGGAACAGGAGAAGTATGCCCAGGACCTTCCCGAGCAGAAGCTCTGCGGGATGGGCCGAGGTGACCAGGACCTCGATCACCCGGCTGGACTTCTCCTCGATCACGCTGCTGGAGATCATTCCGGATCCCACCAGGATCATCATGCAAAGAAGGTAGGACACGCCTACTGCGGCCATCTGGGGAATGCGGTCTCCCATCTTCACCAAGCCCTCGGACGCTTCCGGTGAGTAGGTTTTGACCTCAACCTGCGCCGAGGCGATGTCGCCGATGCGCTCAGCATCCAGGCCTGCTGCGCGCATCCGTTCCGTCTGCAGCCATTCCGTCAGTCGGTTTTCCAGTTCGCCGGAAAGGTCGATAACGCGTGCGCGCGGCGTCCAGAGGCGGGCGTCGAGGTTGTCCGGTGTCCCGGCCAGGACCAGGATCGCGGGACGCGTGTCGTTCTTTCCCGCCGCGGCGTAATTCTCAGTGATGAGTCGCCCCGCCTCCTCAGAAGTCCGGGCGCCCGCAATCGCGGCTGGCAGGGGCACAAGGCGTGCGGGGCGTTCGCTGGGCAGGTTCCGCGTGTCGCCCTCGCGGATTCGCGCGCTCAGGGCGTTTCCGGGGGAGCCCGCTCCGAGTCCGGTGAGGTCCAGAACCGCCACCGTCGCTGCGGGTGCCTGGCGGGCGACGAGGGCCGGGATACCCAGGCTCGCCGCCATGATCACCGGGAAGGTGACCAGGGCGAGCAGGAAG
>JBMOEP010000490.1:0-1558 GCA_049314675.1 Phenylobacterium sp. | reverse complement strand
GCGGTGATCCGACTGCGGTCGAAGTCCGTATAGAACAGGCTCAGCCCTTCGGTGGGCCGCTTGACCTCATCCCGCGGGGTCGTCCGGGCGATGATCAGGATCTTGTTCGCCCTCTGGGCCATGGTCGTCCAGACCTTGCGCCCGTTGATCACCCAGCCGTTCCCCCGCCGTTCGGCACGGGTGGTCAGGCTGGCCGTATCCAGGCCGGAGTCCGGCTCGGTGACGGCGAAGCACATCCGGTCGCGGCCATCGATCAGCCGCGGGATCGTGCTGGCCTTCTGGGCCTCCGACCCGAACTTCACGATCGGCATGGGGCCGAAGATGTTGAGGTGCACCGCGCTGGCACCGGAAAAGCCCGCTCCGGACTCTGCCACGGCCTGCATGACCAGGGCCGCCTCGGTCAGCCCCATCCCAGCCCCACCCAGGGCCTCGGGCATGGCCGCGCCGAGCCAGCCCCCGGAAGCCATGGCGGACACGAAGGCTTCGGGAAAGTCGCCGGTTTCGTCGACCTGGCGCCAGTAGTCGGCGTCAAAGTCCTCGCAGAGCCGCCGGACGCCCTCGCGCAGCTCCAGCTGGGCCTCGGTAAAGTCGAAACCGCTCACGTCACTTCTCCCCATTTCCGTGTCGCGTAAACCGCAAGGGATCGAGTCGTGCGGCCCATCGACCGGCATCCTCGCCGGTGATCGCTGCAGTGACAATCTTCGCGACGAGAGGCGCCAGCAGCCAGCCATTTCGCCGGGCCCCCACGGCCAGGAAGACGCCGGGGCGTGAGCCGGGGCCCGCCAGGGGCAGGCCGTCCAGGCTCGCCGCCCGAACGCCCACCCGCGTGACCCAACCCTCTGTCGCCAGAGCAGGAAACATATCCGACAGGATTCCGCGCAGCTCCGCCTGGGCCTCCAGGTCTGCCGCCAGGTCCGATCGCCCCGCCTCCATGGTCGCCCCGGCCAGAAACCCGCCGCCCGATCCCAGGAGATAGGCGCCCGGCGTCCGGATCACGCCCACGGGGGGCGAAGGGCCCGGTCGCCAAAGGATCTGACCCTTGATCGGTGACAGGCCGGCGAGTTCCGGCACCAGGCCCTCCAGTCGCCGGTCCGCGCCCGTAGCCAGAACGACGGGGCTTGCGGCATCCTTCAGGTCCCGGAGGGCAAAGGTCCCGGTCTCCAGGGTCCCGCCCAGGTCCTGAAGCCGCCTGACCATCGCCTGCAAGGCGGCCTGCGGTTCGATCCGCCAGTCCTGTGGCGTGAAGACGGCGCGGCGAAACCGTGCCCCCAGACCCGAGGACATTGCCTCCATCTCCGCCCGCCCCGCGGGCCGGCCCTTAAGCCCGAGGGCGGCGAGGCGCGCCTCAAGCCTGTCGAGCCAGGCCTCGGGGCCGATCGCCGCGGCTCCCGTCCGGTCAAGCGACACGTCCAGGCGTCCGGCCAGGTCCGGCCACAGGTCACGGCCCGCGAGAAGCAGGTCGAGGGCGTCGGGTGCCGGGGGGTCGAGGGCCATCTCGAAGGCTGGCGCCAGCATCCCCGCCGCCACACCGGAGGCGGTGAGCTCCGGGGCGGTCGCG
>JBMOEP010000489.1:0-1566 GCA_049314675.1 Phenylobacterium sp. | reverse complement strand
GAACCGAAGTCCTTGGCCTGGGGCAGGGGGTTTTCTACCCAACCATCCTTTGCTGTGAGGATCCCATCCACCTTGATCGCGACCCCGGCGATCTCTGGAAAGTCGAGGTGCATTTCGCCCGTGTAACTGCCGAGGTTACCGACCCCGCCCTTGGCCATCAGGCCGAATTCACCCGTAGGCTTCTTCGTCGTGATCGAGACCGCGCCGCCCTCGGTATTCCGGCCGAACAGGGTGCCCTGGGGTCCTTTCAGGACCTCGATGCTCTCCACGTCATACATTGCGGCGCCCAGGCCCTGGGGTCGGCCCATGTAGACGCCGTCGACATAGACGCCGACGCCCTGGTCTCGGGCAGGCTGATTGGAGTCGGACAGGACACCGATCCCGCGGATGTTCATGATGAGAGCGCCCGGACGGGAGAAGAACGGCGCCACCTTGAGCGAGGGAATGGCGCCATCGCCCAGGTCGACAAGCGAGTAGATGTGGCGGTCTTCAACTGCGGTCGCGGACATGACCGAGATCGCGATGGGCGTGTCCTGCAGGTTCTCGGACCGCTTCTGGGCCGTGACGATGACCTCCTCCAGGGCGATGCCTTCGGCGTCCGGCGCTTCGGCGCCGGGTGCCGCCAGGGCCGGCGCGGCTCCTGCGACAATGATCGCAATAAGGCTGGTCGCAGCTAGGTACTTGGTCACACGCATTTTCGCGTCCTCCAGGGATGATGCGCCGTGCATGACGGCGGGGCGCGACAGATGGGTGACCCTCCCGGTACGCTTTGGTGTCGGTGCGATTTGAATTTTGCGACGCGATTTTCCGGCCACACAGACCCCATGGCGCGACGCGCGGCAGACGCAGAAGCGCTGAGCGTCAGTCGGGTCTGGAGCGCCCGCCTGTTCGCGAACCTCCGCCGTGGGACATTGGATCCGGCAATTTCATGCAGACTCCCGTCAGTTCAAGAACACCGGGGGGACCTGGGGAACGGCCTGCCTCGGGGCCGCCGGCCCTGTTATTCCCCTGCCTTGCCGGTGATCAGCCGGGCCAGGGCCTGGCCGGAGTCCCAGGCGCATTCGATCCGGGGTCCGGCCAGCCAGTCTCCGCAGCAGCCCAGCTGGGCCGCACCCGACCACAGGGCCAGATCGGAGCCCGCGGACGACCGGGCGTAGCGCCAGCGGTGGGCCTGGAGGGTGACCGGCTCCGGGAGCGGTGCGCCAATGCGTTCGCCGAAGGCGGCCAGCAGGGCCTGGCCTGCGGACTCGGCCGAGTCTTCAAGATGATGTCGGGACCAGTGTGCGCCGGCCTGGAGCACCCAGGCCTCTGGCCCCCCGCGTCCCGGCTTGGCGCTGTTCCGCGCCGCCCAGCCGAGGACCTCGTCCTCGCCCAGGGTATCGGCGGCGACAGGCAGGCGCTCGGCGAAGGCGGCCATCACAGTCCAGCACGGAGCGGTCCGGGAGGCCGCCGCGCGGGCTGCCAGGTCTGGATCCCATCCCGCAAGCAGGGCTGCGGCCTGCTCCGCCGGCAGGGCCAGGACGATGGAATCGAAGGGCTCCGAAAGGCCCTCAGGCGTCTTCAGCC
>JBMOEP010000488.1:0-1567 GCA_049314675.1 Phenylobacterium sp. | reverse complement strand
GAGCCGCCGTAGACCCCCTCAGTCAGCTTCGCTGACAGCTCCCCCTTGGGGGAGCCATTGGCGCTGTAAGTCTGCCCCCCACGGGGAGGTGGGCCGGGGCAAGGCCTCGGGAGGGAGGGGATCAGCTGAATCGCCGCAGCCCCCGTGACAGTCGTCAAAAACCTAGTCCCGCCTCAGCACGAAGACCGCCGCCTCGGCCCGCCAGTTCTCCAGCACCGAGCGCGGGTGGATGGGCCGCGCTGGACGGCCGCCCGACAGGGCTGCGCAGGCCTCGATCCTGAGGCCCAGGTCATCGGTGAGGGCCAGGAAGTCGTGCAGGGTGCACAGGTGGATGTTGGACGTGGACCACCAGGGATCGGGCAGGGTCCGGGTCTCGGGCATGCGGCCGCGGGCAAGAAGGGCCCAGCGCACCCGCCAGTGGCCGAAGTTGGGGAAGCTCACCACCGCCCGGTCGGCGATCCGCAGGAGTTCCGACACCACGTGCCGGGGGTCGCGCATCTGCTGAAGGGTCTTGGACAATATGGCCACGTCGAAGGCGCGGGTCGGGAAGCTGTCGAGATCGTGGTCGGCGTCGCCCTGCACCACGGCAAGGCCCCGGGCCAGGCAGGCCGAGACCCCATCGGCGGAAATCTCCAGTCCCTGGCCGTCGACGCCCCGCTCCCGGGTCAGGAGGTCCAGAAGGTCACCCTCGCCGCAGCCGACGTCCAGCACCCGCGCCCCGGCAGGGGTGAGGCGCAGGATCTCGCGGAAGTCCTCGCGCATTGGCCCGTTCACGACAGTCCCCGCTTCTCGGCGGCAGAGGCCAGGAAGCCCCGCAGGGCCGAGTCCAGGGCCGGCTCCTCCAGGAAGATGGCGTCGTGGCCCTTGTCGGTCTCGATCTCGACGAAGCTGGCCCGGCAGCCGGCGGCGTTGAGGGCGCGCACCACGTGCCGGCTCTCGGCCGTGGAGTAGAGCCAGTCCGACGAGAAGGACAGGACGCAGAAGCGCACGTTGCGGGCCGGCACGAAGGCGCCCGCCAGCTGGCCGCCGTAGGCTGCGGCCAGGTCGAAATAGTCCAGGGCCCGGGTGATGTAGAGATAGGAGTTGGCGTCAAACCGGTCGACGAAGCTCGCCCCCTGGTGCCGCAGGTAGCTCTCGACCTGGAAGTCGGTGTCGAAGCCCCAGGACAGGCCGTCGCTCTGCAGTTCGCGGCCGAACTTCCGCTGCAGGGCGGCCTCGGACAGGTAGGTGATGTGGGCGGCCATGCGGGCCACGGCCAGGCCCTTCTCGGGCCTCACGCCCGCCGCCTCATAGGCCCCGCCGCGCCAGTCCGGATCGGCCATGATCGCCGCCCGTCCGACCTCGTGGAAGGCGATGTTCTGGGCCGAGTGCCGGGCCGCTCCGGCGATGCAGATGGCCGAGAAGATCCGCTCGGGATAGTCCGCCGCCCACTGCAGCACCTGCATGCCGCCCAGGGAGGTGCCGACCACGGCGAACAGGGTCTCGATCCCCAGGGCCTCCACCAGCATGGCCTGGGCGCGCACCATGTCGCGGATGGTGATGACCGGGAAGGCCAGTCCATAGGGCA
>JBMOEP010000487.1:0-1570 GCA_049314675.1 Phenylobacterium sp. | reverse complement strand
TTGGGACCGTCACCGATGTTAGCCTCCAGATCAACGGGGCAGGCGGCGCGGAGAGCATCACCGGCTCCGCGGCGGCGGACTCGATCTCGGGCCTGGCCGGAGCCGACAGCCTGGCCGGCGGCGGCGGCAATGACACCCTGGTTGGCGGCACTGGCAGCGACACCCAGGGCGGGGGCACCGGTTCCGACCGCTTTGTCTTCGCCACGGGCGATGCGGCCTCGACCACCCTCGGCAGCCTGGAGGTCATCACCGACTTCTCGGCGTTGAATGACGCGATGGCCCTGGGTGTGACCGGCACCGGCTCGAATTCGACCTTCTCGTCGGCGGCCAGCTACGCCGCCGCCCTGACGGCCGCGAACACGCTGATCACCGGGGGGACCCGGGACATTGTCGTCACCGAGGCGGGGTCAGACACCTTCGTCTTCGCCGACACCAATAACGACAATGTCCTCGACACGGTGATCCAGCTGACAGGGACGGGCCTGGGGCTGGCCTTCGGCGACTTCGTCGGCTGAGGTCCGGGCTCAGGGCCTCAGAGCGTCAGGTCGAAGCTGCGGTACAGGACGGTCCGTCCGTCCCGAATGACTGAGTAGTTGGCCTGGTAGCTGCCTTCCGCCCAGCCGCCGGGTGGGGTCCGCAACCCCACATAGACCAGCCACTGGGCCTTGTTGCGGTCGAGGGGCGCGCCCTCGTTCCGGGTGAGGACGATGCCACTGGGATTAGTGAGGGTCAGGACCGGCCGGTCGCCGGCTTGCAGGTTGGTGGCGCGGACATAGGCCACCAGGGCCGGGGCGGTTGGCGATGGACGCGGCACGGTGCCGGCCTCGACCTGGGCGTTGTCGACAGGGCTGCCGGCAAAGCCGGCGTTCAGCACCGCACCGCCGGGTCGGTAGGCCAGGGCGGCGGCCGCCGCAGGCGTCCAGAGCCCGGCCCCCTCGGCCCGCGCCGCGCAGGCCGCCCCGCCGTCGGGCTGGAAGGGATCCACGGTCCGCGTCCCCTGGCGGACGGTGAGGTGCAGGTGGGGGTATTCGGTATTCCCCGACAGGCCGACCCGGGCGATGGGCTGGCTGGCGGCGACCTCCTGGCCCACCTTCACGCGGATCGAGCCCCGGGCCAGGTGGCAGGACTGGGTCTCCCAGCCGCCGCCGTGATCGATGACGACGGCATTGCCGCATTCGCGCCCGGCGACGGGCGGTGCGGCGGGGTCCTTCACCGAGATGTCGGGTTCCCCGTCGCGCAGGCGCACCACGCGCCCGGGCGCGGCGGCCAGGACGTCAACGCCCCGCAGGCGGGCGGCGTTGTCGGTCAGGCGGATGTCAGTTCCCGAATGGGCCTCGTAGGTCTGGCCCCCGCAGCGGAAGTCCCTGGCTCCCGGTCCGGGATCGCGGTCCACATGGTTCTGCAGCTGGCAGTCGGCCCCCGGCTTGCAGGCAATCGGCAGGGCCAGGCGCGGCGGCCCGGGCGCTGCGGCGCTGAGGAGGACGAGGAGGGGGAGGGCGGCGAGGCTGCGCAGGGGGGGTTGACGCTCTGTTTGAAGGCCTCAACCGTGCGCGTTGGATTTCCTCTTGTC
>JBMOEP010000486.1:0-1576 GCA_049314675.1 Phenylobacterium sp. | reverse complement strand
AGCAGGAAGTAGGTGGCCGCGATC
Source organism: Phenylobacterium sp. (assembly GCA_049314675.1). Lineage (GTDB taxonomy): Bacteria > Pseudomonadota > Alphaproteobacteria > Caulobacterales > Caulobacteraceae > Phenylobacterium. Next base: position 1,552 of record JBMOEP010000486.1, on the reverse strand, counting down.
GGGATGGCGGCGGCGTACATGAAGGGATGCCGCCGGCCCCACTTCGAGCGAAGATTGTCGGACCAGTAGCCGAGGATGGGATCGAAGAAGGCGTCAACGATGAGGGAGATGGTCAGGGCGCCGGCGACAAACCGCGCGTCCAGCCCGATGACCTGGCTATAGAAGATCAGCAGGAAGTAGCTGAAGCCGTTGTCCTTGACCCCGAAGGCCACCGCCCCGAAGCCGTAGGAGACCTTGGTCCAGAGGGAGGGCTTGGTCGTCTCGATCCTGGGGCCGGGCGGGCCGCCGACTGTGGAGTCCACGCTCATTTGATTCCCCCCGTCGGGCCATCCCGGACACTGTCTGCGACCTTTCGCAGCAGTGCCGCCAGCCTGCGGACGGCAGACTCAAACCCAGCCCTGCGCGCCCGTCAAGACAATGCCTTAAATGCTCCGTGGCCCCGACCGGTTGTTGAAATCAGATGGCAGCGGCCAGCCGGCTGGCCTGGTTGATGGCCCGCTTGGCGTCCAGCTCTGCCGCCACGTCCGAGCCCCCCACCAGGGTAGAGGCCACGCCCAGGGCGGCCAACTCGTCATGCAGGGCGCGCAGGGGGTCCTGGCCGGCGCAGACGATGATGGTGTCAGCCTCGATGACCCGCGGCTCATCGCCGATCAGGACGTGCAGGCCCGCATCGTCGATCTTCTCGTAGGTCACGCCGCCGATCATCTGGACGCCGCGCTTCTGCAGGGTCGCCTTGTGGGTCCAGCCCGTAGTCTTGCCCAGGGACCGGCCCAGGGACTCAGACTTGCGCTGCAGGAGGGTGACGGTGCGGTCGGCCTTCTCGACTTTGGGGACCACGCCGGTGACGCCACCCCGGGGGTGGTTCTTGAAGTCGATGCCCCACTCGGCGGCGAAGACGTCCACATCCATGGAGGCCGAGACCCCGGCATGGCTGACCAGCTCGGCCACGTCGAAGCCGATGCCGCCGGCGCCGATGATGGCGACCTTTTTTCCCACCTTCGCCTTGCCGTTGATGACGTCGACGTAGCTTGCCACCATGGGGTGATCCATACCCGGCATGTCGGGCCTGCGCGGAGTGATGCCGGTGGCGATGACGATCTCGTCAAAGCCGCCGTTGACCAGGCTGCGGGTGTCGGCCCGGGTGTTCAGCTTCAGGTCGATCTTCAGCACCTCGATCCTCCGGGCGTAGTAGCGGAGGGTCTCGGAGAACTCCTCCTTGCCGGGGACCTTCTTCGCCAGGTTGAACTGGCCGCCGATCTCGCTGGCCGCCTCGAACAGGGTGACCCGATGGCCACGCTCGGCGGCGACGGTGGCGTAGGCCAGGCCTGCAGGCCCCGCGCCGACCACGGCGACGGACCTGGGCGCGGTGGTCTTCTCATAGACCAGCTCGGTCTCGTAGCAGGCCCGGGGATTGACCAGGCAGCTGGTCATCCGGCCGGTGAAGGTGTGGTCCAGGCAGGCCTGGTTGCAGGCGATGCAGGTGTTGATCTCGTCCTCCCGGCCTTGCAAGGCCTTGAGCACGATCTCGGGGTCGGCCAGCATCGGCCGTGCC
>JBMOEP010000485.1:0-1580 GCA_049314675.1 Phenylobacterium sp. | reverse complement strand
CCTCCCAGGCGGCCCTGGACACCTGGAGCGCTGCACCTGACGCCCCGGTGGCGGCGGCCGTCCAGGTCCATCCCCACGCCCGGCTGGTTCCCTCGGGCCGGTTCGCGGAAGCCGCCGAAGGGCCCCTGACCGTCGCCTTCCTGGGCATGCCCTCCGCCTACAAGGGCTGGCCGGTCTTCACCGACCTGGCCGAGCGGTTCCGGGACGATCCGCGCTACCGCTTCGTGCGCCTGGGGTCGGCCGCCGCGCCGGGGGCGCCCGCGGATCACATCGAGGTTTCGGTCACCGCCGACAACCCCCACGCCATGCGCGAAGCCCTGGATTCCGCCCGGGTCGACGTGGCGATCCTCTGGTCCCTGTGCCGGGAGACCTTCTCCTTCGCCGCCTATGAGTCTGTAGCGGCGGGGGCGGCCATCCTCACCGGGCCGGACAGCGGCAACATCGCCGCCTTCACCCGGGCTGGCGGCCACGGCCTGGTCCTGCCCGATGAGGCGAGCCTGTTCGCCCAGTTCGAATCGGGCACGGTGCAGTCCCTGTCGCGCAAGGTGCGCCGTCCTGAAATCTGCGAGATCGAGTACAGTGGCATGAGCGTGGATCTGCTGGAGGCCCTGTCGTGAAGGTCCTGGTCTATTCGAGCTTCACCTTCTCCTACCTGAACCGGGCGCGGGTCCTCTACCAGAGCCTGCGGCGGTTCCATCCGGACTGGGAGACTGTGGCCCTGATCACGGACGAGCCGCCGCCTGGTTTCGTCTTCGACCCCGCCTCCGAGCCCTTCGACCGGGTGGTCTGGGCGAAGGACCTGGGGATCGAGCCCTTCCGGGGCTGGCTCTTCCGGCACGATGTCGTCGAGGTCTGCACGGCGGTTAAAGGGCCCTTCCTGCACCAGGTGTGCGAGGCGGGGCAGGCCGACATCGCCATCTACCTCGACCCGGACACGGCCCTCTTCGCGCCCCTCGACCCCCTGGTGGAGATGCTGCAGCAAAACGACATCCTGCTGACGCCGCACCTCATCGACCCCAATACTGACCGGGCCTCGATCCTCGACAATGACCTGTCAGCGTCGCGCACCGGCATCTTCAACCTCGGCTTCGTGGCGATCCGCACCACCGGTGAGGGCGCGCGCTTTGCCCGCTGGTGGAACGATCGCCTGCTGGCCTTCTGCTACGACGACATCCCCAGCGGCCTCTTCGTGGACCAGAAGTGGTGCGACCACGTCCCGGCCCTGTTCGACCGGGTGAAGGTGGTCCGCGACCCCGGCTACAACGTGGCCAGCTGGAACCTGTCGACCCGCAAGGTGGCCATCACCCGGGACGGCGAGATCCTGGTGAACGGGGCGACCCTGCGCTTCTGGCACTTCACCAAGCTGGGCCCGACGGGCGATGTCATGACCAAGCGCTATGCCGGCGACAACTTCGAGGTCTATGAGGTCTGGCGCTGGTACAAGGAGGCCGTCGCGGCGGCCACCGACCCGGCCATCCCTGAGCGCTGGTGGGCGCATGGACAGTTCGACGACGGCACGCCGATCGCCAAGCCCCAGCGGGTGCTCTACCGCGAGCGGACCGACCTGCAGGCGGCCTTCC
>JBMOEP010000484.1:0-1590 GCA_049314675.1 Phenylobacterium sp. | reverse complement strand
CTGCCCGGGCCGCCGAGGACCCCGCCACCCTGACCCTTTCGGCTGAAGGCGTCAGCCGGCTGGCTCCGGACATGGCGACCATCTCCCTGGGGGTGGTCACCGAGGCGCCCACCGCCGGCGACGCCCTGAAGCTGAACGCCGAGCGGATGACCAAGGTCATGGCCGCCCTGCGCAATGCCGGCCTGGCCGAGCGGGACATCCAGACCAGCGGCCTGTCGATCTCGCCCCAGTACGACTATGTCAATAACAAGCCCCCAGCGCTGAGGGGCTACCAGGCCGCCAACCAGGTGACCGCCACGGTGCGCGACCTGCGCCGCCTGGGGCCGATCCTGGACTCCACGGTCAGCGTCGGCGCCAACTCCGCCGGCCAGGTGAACTTCGGCCTGTCCGATCCCCTGACCGCCGAGAACGCCGCGCGGGAAGCGGCCGTGAAGGCCCTGAAGGCCAAGGCCGACCTCTATGCCCGGGCCACCGGCTATTCGGGCGTGCGCCTGACGGCCCTGTCCGAAGGCGGCTTTGTTCCCCAGCCCCGTCCCATGTTGAAGGCCTATGCCATGGCCGCGCCCATGGCCGACTCTGCCCCCACCCCCGTTGCGCCGGGCGAGCTGAACATCAGCATCACGGTGAACGGCGTCTTCGATCTGGTGAAGTAGCATGGACGATGCCCTCGCCCGGGACTGGCAGTTCCTGAAGGTCGAGGCGGAGGGCCCCACCCTGGTGGTGCGCCTGAACCGCCCCGAGGCCCGCAACGCCCTGAATACCGGCCTGATGGTCGAGTTGACCGAGTTTGCCCGGGCCATCCGGCGGCGGACCGATATCTCCACCGTCATCCTGACCGGGTCGGACCGCTATTTCAGCGCCGGCGCGGACCTGGCCGCCCAGGGTGAGCGGCGCCGGCCCACCCTCATGGAGACCCGGGAGGCGGTGATGGCTGGCCCGGACATGTGCGAGGCCTGGGAGCAGGTGGAGGCGGTGACGATCGCCGCCATCGAAGGCTATTGCATCGGCGGGGGCTGCGCCCTGGTGGCGGCCTGCGACTTCCGCATCCTGGGCGAGGGTGCCTACCTGCGGCTGCCGGAGATTCCCTTAGGCATCAACATGAGCTGGCGCTCGATCCCGCGCATCCACGCCCTGGTGGGCCCGGCCCGGGCCAAGCAGTTCGTCATGTTCGGCGAGGCGGTCCATGCCGCCGACTGCCTGTCCTGGGGCTTCTGCGAGGAGGTGGCCCCCGCGGGCGGCGCCCTCGACGCGGCGCGGGTCTGGGCGGGCAAGGTGGCCGCCCTGCCGCCCCTGCCCGTGCGCATGACCAAGGAGGCGGTGGACGCCCTCGACAAGGCCAACCACCACGCCGCCACCTTCATGGACCGGGACCAGTATCTCCTGACCAGCCGCAGCGACGACTTCCGCGAGGGCGCGGCCGCCTTCTTCGAGAAGCGCCCGCCGAAGTTCAGCGGGAACTGAGGCGGAAAATGGGACGGCCGCTCAGCTGACCCCCTCCGTCGCGCTTGCGCGCGCCACCTCCCCCTGATGGGGAGGAATTAGAATGCCAATTGCTCCCCCAAGGGGGAGCTCCGACCGAAGGTCGGTGAG
>JBMOEP010000483.1:0-1592 GCA_049314675.1 Phenylobacterium sp. | reverse complement strand
GCCCCGGCCGGCGCGACGATAGCGGGCGGCGTCGTAAGCGGATTCAACCATGGCCAAGTCTCCGGGAAGTTGAATGACGACCTTCAGGCGCCCGCGCAACGTTGGGAAGGCGGGTTTTCGGGGCGGCGGCGCAAGAAATCTATATCCGGGGCCGCGGAAGCGCTTCCAGCAGAGGCTCCAGCAGGGTGTCGGCCAGCCAGCGGACCGTGGGAACGCAGACCCCGTCCCCGACCACGTGCAGGGCCGCAGACACGCCGCGGGGCAGGACATAGGCCTCGGGCAGGCCCATCAGCCGGGCCGCCTCCCGGGGCGCCAGCAGTCGGGTTCGCACAGCGCCGTCCTCGACGACGATCACCGACTGGCGGGAGGATCCGCCCCGGGGGGTGCGCAGGCATCCGGCCAGGCCGTCGAACCGGGCCTCGGCCCTCTGCACGCTTTGCCCGTCCTCGCGCCGGGTGCGGCGGAAGAAGGCGCCCACATGCCGCCCGCCTGCCGCCTTCAGGGCCTCCAGGCGCGCCGCCTGCACGGGTGACATCATGGCGACCAGACGGCGGGTCAGGTCGGGCGGGTTCCAGGGAACCTGGTCATCCGGCTCCAGCAGGTCCGCCAGGCGGGTATTACGCCCCGCTGGCGCCCGGGGGGACCAGTCGGTCCAGGCCGTGCGCGCCGCCCCCTCCAGCCGGTCCCGGGCCCGGGCCACCGCCGGGGTGACGAAGGCGCCGCTGCCAGAGAGGCGCGCCGGCGGCTCGCCCCGGAAGGCGACGACGAACAGGCGCGGTCGGGACTGGGGGGTGAAGTCGGCGGCGTCCGCCTCCAGGGCCCCTACCCGATAGCCACGTCCCGCCAGGGCCCCGCAGAGGGCGGCGAAGTCGGCCCCGCCCCGGGAGGTGAGCAGGCCGACCACATTCTCCACCACGATCAGGGGCGGCGCCCGGCCCGCGTCATCCAGGCTCTCCATGAGCCGCCAGAAGCCGAAAAAGGCCGAGGACCGGCCCCCCGACAGGCCCGCCCGACCGCCGGCCAGGCTGAAGTCCTGGCAGGGCGAAGAAGCCCAGGCCAGGTCCGCAGGCCCCGGCAGGTCGAGTGCTGAGAGCTTCCAGACATCTTCGCCCGAGAAATGCGCGCCTGCGTCGGGGAAGTTGGCCCGGTAGGCCGCCCCCTTCACCGGGTCGAAGTCGTTGGCGAACAGGCAGGACCAGCCCGGCCCCAGCCCCAGCCGCGCCATCCCCGCGCCCGCGAAGAATTCCAGGAACCCCAATTCCATCTGACCCCCGACTCATCCACCCAGCATAGGCGCCGGGCGAGAGGGTGGCGACGGGGGGAAGCCCCTAACCCAGCCGCACCGCCGTGCCGGTGGCCGTGACCATCAGCATGCTGCCCGAGCCCAGGGTCTCGTAGTCCAGGTCGACGCCCACCACGGCGTCGCCGCCCTTGCTGCGGGCCTCGTCGCCCATCTCCTTCAGGGCGATCTCCCGGGCGTCCCTGAGGGCCGATTCATAAGCCCGGGAGCGGCCGCCGACGATGTCGGTGATCCCGGCCAGCAGGTCGCGAAAGATGTTGGCGCCGAGGATGGCCTCGCCAGTCACCACGCC
>JBMOEP010000482.1:0-1595 GCA_049314675.1 Phenylobacterium sp. | reverse complement strand
CGCCGCCAGCCGGGCCTCTTCCACGTCTGTCTCGATGTAGTCGGTGACCCCGTGAACGAGGGCGTGGGCCAGCCGCTCGGCCACCGCTGCCTGGCGCCAGGCCAGGTCCGGGCCCTTCACTTCGGACTTCCCGCCTTTGAAGATCGGCGCCAGCTCCACCAGCCGCTCGGTGTTGGACAGGGCCGGTTGGCGCCGGGGCCGGTTGAGGATGACGTCCTCCACCGCTTCGCGCAGGTCGAAGGGAATGTCGTCGTAGACAGGCAGGTCGCCGGCATTGACGATGCCCATGTCCAGGCCCGCGGCGATGGCGTGATAGAGGAAGACCCCGTGGATCGCCCGCCGCACGGGCTCGTTGCCCCGGAAGCTGAACGAGACGTTGGAGACGCCGCCGGAGACCCGGGCATTGGGCAGGTTGGCCTTGATCCAGCGTGTCGCCTCGATGAAGTCGACGGCATAGTTGTCGTGCTCGTCGATCCCGGTAGCGACCGCAAAGATGTTGGGGTCGAAGATGATGTCCTCGGGGGGGAAGCCCACCTCGTCCACCAGGGTCCGGTAGGCGCGGGCGCAGATCTCGGTCTTGCGCGCCAGGGTGTCGGCCTGGCCCTGCTCGTCGAAGGCCATGACCACCACCGCCGCGCCATAGCGCAGGCAGGCCCGGGCCTGTTTCAGGAAGGCCGCTTCGCCCTCCTTCAGGGAGATGGAGTTGACGATGGCCTTGCCCTGCACGCAGCGCAGGCCCGCCTCGATCACCTCCCACTTGGAGGAGTCGATCATCAACGGAACCCTTGCGATGTCGGGCTCGGCGGCGATCAGGTTGAGGAAGGTCGTCATGGCGCGAACGGAGTCGAGCAGGCCCTCGTCCATGTTGACGTCGATGATGGAGGCGCCGGCTTCCACCTGCTGGCGGGCGACTGAAAGGGCCTCGGGATAGTTTCCCTCGGCCACCAACTTCCGGAAGCGGGCGGAGCCGGTGACGTTGGTCCGCTCGCCGATGTTGACGAAGGTGGGCCTCATGACAGCTCCATGGGCTCCAGGCCCGACAGGCGCATGGCCCGCGGACGCACGGCCGGCTTGCGCGGGGCCAGGCCCTGCACCGCCTGGGCCACGTGGGCGATGTGGTCCGGGGTCGTGCCGCAGCAGCCGCCGACGATGTTGACAATGCCGTCCTCGGCCCATTGGTGCAGCGAGTGCCCGGTCTCGTGGGGCTGCTCGTCATACTCGCCCATGGCGTTGGGCAGGCCCGCGTTGGGATAGGCGCTGACCAGGGTGTCGGCCACCCGGGACAGCTCGGCGATGTGGGGGCGCATCAGGTCCGCGCCCAGGGCGCAGTTCAGGCCGATGGCGAAGGGCCGGGCGTGGCGGACCGAGTTCCAGAAGGCCTCGACCGTCTGGCCGGACAGGGTGCGTCCCGACCGGTCCGTGATGGTGCCCGAGATCCAGATCGGCAGGGGCTCGAAGCCCTCATCCTCAAGGTCCATGATGGCCTTGATGGCCGCCTTGCAGTTCAGCGTGTCGGTGATGGTCTCGACCAGGTAGAGGTCCACACCGCCTTCGTTCAGGGCGATGACCTGCTCGCGATAGGCCTGGTAGACCTC
>JBMOEP010000481.1:0-1605 GCA_049314675.1 Phenylobacterium sp. | reverse complement strand
GGGTGGTCGCCGCCTTCTTGTCGATGATCAGGTAACGGTCGTACAGGGTCTGCACCCCAAGGAAGTCGAATTCCAGATCCGCCAGCGGGTCGAGAGCCGCCGCCATCTTCTCCAGATCGTATTTGAGCAGATCCTGACTGAACCGTCCGATCGCTATCCCCCGGTCAATGGTTTCCCGGAACCGCCGACGGTGAAAGTCCCGCAACGCCCCCACCCCATCCCGCACGATGTCCCAACCGAGCACCTCCTCATAACTAAAAGAGAGCTGAATCCGGCCGGCAAACTTCGCGAAATCGGCATCTTTTTCGATCAAGGTCTTGGCGTTGAGGCTGATCGTATTGTTCAGGTCCGCCTTTTTGATTCCGTCAAAAACCGAGCGCCGCAACTCCTTCTCGATCTCCCCTGCCCCCAGGCATAGGTCCAGCCCGATCGAGGCAAACTCGATCCGTGCCCGAAGGTCGGCCCCGTCCCACAGGTAGGTGGTGCCATCGGCATTGGTGACCACCACCATGCCTTCGTTTGTGCTGGCAGAAGTTTCGGTCTCCTCGCCCCGGGACTTTTTCTCCCGCAACTCCGTCCGCATGGCGCGATAAAGGATGTAACGTTCGGCTACCTTGTAGTGCCCGGCCCTCATCAGCTCTTCCTGAACAATATCCTGCACTTCTTCGATGTGGACCGTGGCCTGCCCCAACTCAATCACCCGCAGGGTCGCCCCGCGTGCAATCGCCGCGGCCGGGGCCGAATCCATTCGCAGGGCCAAAAAGGCCTGTCGGACCGCCACCTCGATTTTCGACTCGTTCCACGGCACCGCCTGCCCCATCCGCCGGATCAACTTGGTGGTGCAAACCGGAACATCTCCATCGGCCTGGTTGTCCTCAAGTCGGCGCTTTCGCTCCACTACCAAACTACGGGCTACGTCGTATGCGTTGTTGTCCACGAGGGTCTTTTCCACAAGGGTCCTTAGATCCTCGATCTTGAGCCGAAGCGGCCGCTCGGCCAAGGCCTGACGGGCGAGATTCTTGCCTACCTCGGTGCAGATCCGGGCCACCCAGCGGCGGTTGGACTCGGTAAAAATGGAATCCTGCCCCTTGGCCTTGAGTAAGCGGGCCAGGCTGCGCCCCACCATCTCGGCCACTTCCGCCAAGCTGAAGGCGTGGTGACTTTCGCCGTCGATGACCTCGATCTCCGGCAAATCCACCTGTACATCCAGCACGGTTTTGCCCCACTCCGCCGGGGTGCCCTCCGGCAGATTCAGAAAGCGCTTCATCGCCAAGTCCACATCCACTTCACGTCGGTCCATTTTCATACTTTGTCTCCTTGTCCTGCGTTTGCTGGGTAAAAAATCAGAGTTCGTCGTCGTGCACGGCCGCCAACGCCGAGGACTTCTGATACTCTGTCACCCGACCCTCGAAGAAGTTCTGCTCCTTCTTGATGTCCATCATCTCGGCCAGCCACGGCAGCGGATTAGCCACGTCGCCACGCAGCGGCTTCAGACCCACCCCCTCCAGGCGACGATCGGCGATGTAATCAATGTAAGAGGTAAATTCCTCCAAACTCAGCCCGACGGCGTTGACCGGCAGACAGTCCTTGATGAAGGTCTTCTCC
>JBMOEP010000480.1:0-1608 GCA_049314675.1 Phenylobacterium sp. | reverse complement strand
TGGCCTTGGCCGCCTTGAGGACCATCAGGCGCATGGCCTCGATGTCGATCCGGGCGCGGGAGATGATTTCCACATTGCCGCCCAGCCAGGCGATCTTGCGGCCGAAGGCCTCCCGGGACAGCCCCCGCCGGACCATGAGGTCCAGGGCCCGCTCGGCCTTGCCGATGGTCCGCATGCAGTGGTGGATCCGGCCTGGCCCAAGGCGGACCTGGCTGATCTCGAAGCCGCGGCCCTCGCCCAGGAGGACGTTGGTCTTGGGCACCCGCACATTGGTGAAACGGATGTGCATGTGGCCGCGGGGGGCGTGGTCTTCCCCGAAGACGTGCATCGGGCCGAGGATCTCCACCCCGGGCGCATCGATAGGCACCAGGATCTGCGACTGCTGCTTGTGCGGCGGGGCGTCAGGGTTGGTGCGGACCATGGTGATCATGATCTTGCAGCGCGGGTCGCCAGCGCCGGAGATGTAGTACTTCTCGCCGTTGATCACCCACTCGTCACCGTCCAGGACCGCCTGGGTGGCGATGTTCTTGGCGTCGGACGAGGCCACCGCCGGCTCGGTCATGGCGTAGGCCGAGCGGATCTCGCCATTCAGCAGGGGCTTCAGCCAGCGCTCCTTCTGCTCGGGGGTTCCGACGCGCTCGAGCACCTCCATGTTGCCGGTGTCCGGCGCCGAGCAGTTCATTACCTCCGAGGCCATGGGCGCCTTGCCCAGCTCCACGGCAATGTAGGCGTAGTCGAGGTTGGACAGGCCCTCGCCGGTATCGGCATCAGGCAGGAAGAAGTTCCAGAGGCCTTCCTTCTTGGCCTGGTCCTTGGCCTTCTCCAGCACATCGAGCTGGCCGGGCGCGAAGGTCCAGCGGTCCGTGTGGCCCTCGCCCAGGGCCCGGAACTCCGTCTGCATGGGCACGACGGTCTCGGCGATGAAGCGCTTGACGTGCTCGTAGAGCGGCGTCGCCTTCTCGCTCATCCGAAGGTCGTTCATGTCATCGTGCGGGCTGAAGCCGAAGGTCAGGGGGCCCGTGGAGGGAGGGATCGGGGCGTTCATCGGGTGTATCCTTCGTGAGTGCCGGCACTGTCCGCCGAGGTCTGTGCGATTAAGGCTGCAGCGCGCGGTCCTGACAAGCCCGTCCCTTGCGTCACGTGCGCCGAAAGGAAGTCCAGGGACCGCCGGGTGGTCTCGTCTCCCACCCCGCCAAACCCGTAGTTGAGGCTGTTGTGGCTCTCGCCCTCGGCGGCGTGCACTTCGACCTCGCCGCCGGCGGCGCGGAGGGCCCTGGCCAGGGCCTCGGCCTGGCCCGGCGTCTCGGGATTGCCGGCCACGACGTGCAGGATCATCGGGGGCGGGCGGCGCCCGGGCGCGGCGTGGCTGACGGGGGACATGGCTGTCCAGCCCGTGGGATCGGGGCCGAAGACCCGGGCGTAGACGGGGTCCCCCGTCTCGCGGACATGTCGGGCGATGTCGAGGCCATAGGCGTCCAGGAGCACCCCGGCCCGCACCACCTCGGGCGGGACGCCTGCCTGGGCCAGGTAGGATTCGTCCAGGGCGACCAGGGCCGCAAGGTGGGCACCCGCGGAATGACCCATCAGGATGATGCGGTCGGGGTCGAG
>JBMOEP010000479.1:0-1618 GCA_049314675.1 Phenylobacterium sp. | reverse complement strand
AACACGAGGGCGGTGAGCAGGGCCAGGGCCACCAGCTTGGCCGGCACGCCGAGTACCTGATTGTAGAACAGCATCAGCATGTAGCTGAAGCCGTTGTCCTTGACCCCGAAGGCCACGGAACCGAGGCCGTAGAAGAAGCGGGTGGAGCGATCGAGCCGCCCGTCCGCCGTCGGCGCCGCCGTTGAAACCATCGCGTCCTCCCCGGGTGCGCAGACCTTTGGCGGCATAGGCTCAGTCCCGGGGCGGGTCGTCAACCGCCGCCACCGCCCTTGTCCCCCGACCGGCGCGCCTCTAGCATACCGCTTACTCAAAGCATGAGGGACCGAAAATGACCGAGGCGCCCGCCGACTATCCGCTCTCCGGCCTCAAGGTGCTGGACCTTTCCCGGGTCCTGGCCGGGCCCTTCGCCGGGCGCCTGCTCGCGGACCTGGGGGCAGACGTGGTCAAGGTCGAGCCCCCGGAGGGCGACGTGACCCGCTTCTGGGGCCGGGTGAAGGGCGGCGTGCCGGGCTTCTACCACCAGCAGAATGCCGGCAAGCGCAACATCTCCATCGACCTGCGCGCGCCGGGCGCCCGGGAGCTGATGCTGGACCTCGTGCGCGGCGCAGACGTGCTGATCGAGAACTACCGGCCTGATGTCATGGGCCGGCTGGGCCTGGCCTATGAGGTCCTGTCGCAGGCGAACCCGCGCCTCATCATGCTGTCCATCTCGGGCTTCGGCGCCGGCGGGCCGGAGTCGCGCCGCCCGGCCTACGCCCCCATCGTCCACGCCGAGATGGGATTGATCGCCCGCCAGGCCCGCCGCAACGGCGTCCGGCGGACCGACCTGCCCCTGTCCGTGGCCGACACCAACGCTTCCCTGCATGGACTGATCGGCCTGCTATCGGCGGTGATCCTGCGGCAGCGCACGGGTCTCGGACAGCACATCGACATCGCCATGGTCGACGCCACCCTCGTCACCGACGACCAGTTCCACTACGAGGCCGAGGGGTCCGAAGACACCATGGACCTGCCGCCGGACATCTGGGAGACGGGCGCCGGACCCATCCTGGTCTCGGCGGATTTCCGCTACCTGTTCCGGCAGCTGACCACCAAGCTGGAGCTGAAGGACCCCGGAGAGGGCGTGGCCGACCTCGACCGCAAGATCGCCCTGCGCCGGGCGGCGGTGGGCGAGCTGATGATGGGCATGACAGACTGGGAAAAGGTCACCGCCGCCATGGCAGCCATGAACATCGCCTGGGGCGAGGTGCGCGACGGCGCCCGTCTGCGGGAGCAGCCGACCCTGGCCCACCGGGGCTCCATCGTCGACCTCGATGACCGCCAGGGCGGGACCCGACCCATCCCCCAGTCCCCCTATCGCTTCTCGGCGGCCAGGAGCGGGGTGCGCGGGGTGGCTCCCCATCGGGGCGAGCACAATGCCGAGGTGCTCGCTGAGTGGCTGGGCCTGGACGGCGCGAAGGCAGCGGCCCTCCGGGAAGCTGGCGTCCTGTCCGCAGACGCCGACCGGGTTCCTTAGCGGCGCACCCGCTGCCCCCCTCCGTCCCGGGGCTTTGCCCCGGTCCACCTCCCCCTGGGGGGAGGAATTAGAGCGCCAATTGCTCCCCCAAGGGGGAGCTCC
>JBMOEP010000478.1:0-1622 GCA_049314675.1 Phenylobacterium sp. | reverse complement strand
GCTCGACCAGGTCGGCGATCTGCAGGTCCTGGATCTCGAACGGGTGGGTGGCGTCGACGACCAGGATAACCACCTCGGCGAAGGTGATGGCCCGGATGGTGTCCGCGGTGGACAGCTTTTCCAGTCCCTCCTGGACCCTGGCCTTCCGGCGCAGTCCAGCCGTGTCGACCAGCCGGATCGCACGCCCGCCCAAGGACCAGTCCACGGGGATCGCATCTCGGGTGATCCCCGCTTCCGGCCCAGTCAATAGCCTGTCCTCGCCGATCAGACGGTTCACCAGGGTGGACTTGCCCGCGTTGGGACGCCCGACGATGGCAATGCGGAGGGGGCGGTCGTCGGCTGGCTCCGCCTCGAAATCCTCTTCGTCCCCCACTTCACGTTCGGCGGCCACAGCGGCCTCGAAGTCTGACTCGTCGGCGTCTTCCAGCTCTTCGGGATCGTCCACAAAGGCCCTGAGCGCGGCATACAGGTCGGCGAGACCCTCCCCATGCTCGGCCGAAAGGGGAATCGGTTCCCCAAGGCCCAATCGGAAAGCCTCGTTGGTCCCCTCGTCTCCCTGCCGCCCCTCAGCCTTGTTGGCGATCACGATGACGGGCCGGTCATGCCGGCGCAGGACATCGGCGAAGATCTCATCCAGCTGGGTCACGCCCACACGCGAGTCGATGACGAACAGGGCCACGTCGCATTCCCGGATGGCCGCCTCGGTCTGGGCGCGCATCCGGGCCTCAAGGCTTTCGTCGGTGACGTCCTCGAAGCCGGCGGTGTCGATCAGTTCGAGGTCAAGGTCACCAACCCGACCCGTTCCGAAGCGACGGTCGCGAGTCACGCCAGGGCGGTCGTCGACTATGGCCAGGCGCTTGCCGGCAAGACGGTTGAACAGGGTCGATTTGCCGACGTTGGGCCGGCCGACGATGGCGAGTCTGAGGGTCATGGGCGGTACCTAACGGACCGCAATGAGCCGGGCCTCATCGGTCACGAAATAGAGGGTGTCGCCCAGGGCGATGGGGCCGACGGTCACTGGTTCGCCCAGCTTTACCGACTTTTCCACCTCGCCCGAGCGGGCGTTGACGGCGACGAGTTCACCGGTGTTGGAGGCCAGGACGATCCGACCCGAGGCGAGGATTGGCGAGGACCAGACCGGGCGCGTACCGGCCTTCTTGGTCTTCGAGGACTGAAGACCAAGGTTCCCGAAATAGCCGGTCTTCTCGCGTCCCACACCCAGGTCGGTGACCCAGTAGGCCAGACCCGTTTCCCGAGCGAGGCAGTAAAGCTTGCCTGCCATGTCCACCACATAGACGACGTCGCCCGTAACCCAGGGCGTGGTGATCCCGGTGATCGGCAGAGACCAACGGGTCTGACCGGTTCTCAGGTCCGTCGAGGACAGAACGCCGGAATGGCTGACGGCCACCACGTCGCCCTGGTAGATGACCGGCCGTCCCGCGATGTCCCGGATCTCCGAGAGTGCGTTGGTCCGGCTCGCCCGGGAAAGGGAGTCGCTCCACAGGTCATTCCCGTTGGCGGCGCGGAGGGCAATCAACTCACCCGACCCGAAGGCGGCGACCACGGTATCGCCGGACACCGCTGGGCTTGAGGCAGCGAGGATACGGGCGGATTCCGAGAGG
>JBMOEP010000477.1:0-1631 GCA_049314675.1 Phenylobacterium sp. | reverse complement strand
GAAACCCGAGGCTCGGAAGCCTGACGATCGCAAGGCCGATGCCCGGAAACCCGACACCGGCAAGCCAGGCGACCGGAAGCTAGCCGCCCCGAAACCCGGCACCCGGAAGCTGGCCGCCAGCAGGGCGGGGAAGACGGATATCGGCAGGCCGCCGGCGGGACCCAAGGCCCGCTCGGGCGGCCCCACCCGCGCCGTCAGACCTTCTGGATCTCCACCGGACGGCGGGCGGCCTCCAGGGCCAGGCGGGCCGAAGCGGTCCGCATCACTTCCAGGAACGACCGGCGCTCCTCGGAAAGGCCCTCCGAAAGGGGGCGGTCGAGGGCCGCGCGGGTAAGCCGCTTGGCGGCGGCTATGCCCTCGGCCCCGCGCCCCTCCCATTCCCGCGCCATCTCCAGGGCCCGGGCCAGGGGATCAGCCGCCAGCTCATGTACCAGGCCGATGGCATGGGCCTCCGCGCCCGTGAAGGTCAGGCCGCGCAGGATGATCTCCAGGGCCCTGGCCTCGCCCACCACCCGGGGCAGGCGCTGGGTGCCGCCGCCGCCGGGGAAGATGCCGATCCGGGTCTCGGGCAGTCCGATAGAGGCCGCTTCCGGCGTGGCGATTCGGAGGTCGCAGGCCAGGGCCAACTCGAAGCCGCCACCCTGGCAGAGGCCATTGATGGCCGCCACCACGGGCTTGTCCGCCGCCGCGATCATGTCCGTCAGTTCCAGGAAGCCGGGCACCGGCGGTGGCGCGTCGGCGCGGGGCGGTGAAGGGGGTGGCCCGTCCTGCAGTCGGGCACTCATGTCGGCCAACTCGTCCACGTCATAGTGCCGGATGAAGATGCCGGGCACGCCCCCGGTCAGGATCAGGCAGCGCACCGTGGGATCGCCCAGGGCGACCTCCGCTTCGGTGTACATCTCCCGGGCACCGGTCGCGGTCATCGTGCCCCAGGGCGGGTTGGCATAGGTCAGGACGACCGCCGCCCCCTTGCGTTCGCGGGTCACCAGGCTCATCAGGACCTCCCTGTCTGTCTTTATCCCGCGCCACCCTAGACCTGACCGAGGCGAGCCCGCCATGCGCATTGTTTCCGGCGCCCTCAAGGGCCGCAACCTCGTCGCGCCGCCGGGGCAGGTCACCCGGCCCACTTCCGACCGGGCCCGTCAGGCCGTCTTCAACATCCTGGAGCACGCCGCCTGGGCCCCGCCCCTGGCGGGCGCCCGGGTCATCGACCTCTTCGCCGGTTCGGGCGCCCTGGGATTCGAGGCCCTGTCCCGGGGCGCAGCCTTCTGCCTCTTCGTGGAGACGGAGGCCGCCGCCCGGGGCGCCATCCGCGACAATGCCGAGGCCTTCGCCCTCTTCGGTCGTACCCGCATACACCGCCGGGACGCCACAGACCTGGGCGTCCGCCCCGGAGCCGACGGCCCGGCCTTCAACCTGGCCTTCCTCGACCCGCCCTACGGCGGGGGCCTGGGCGAGACCGCCCTGGCCTGCCTGCGCGAAGGCGGCTGGCTGGCCCCCGACGCCCTCGCCGTCCTCGAGACCGGTACCGGCGACCCTACCCCGGAGACACCTGGCTACACCCTCCTCGACGCCCGCATCTGGGGCGCAGCGAAAGTCTGGTTCCTGCAGCTGGACGGGGGGTGAGGGAG
>JBMOEP010000476.1:0-1632 GCA_049314675.1 Phenylobacterium sp. | reverse complement strand
AGTCCCCGTCCGTCACCACCCACCAGGCAGGGCCCGGCTCCTTGGCCTGGACGACCAGTTCCTCGACCACGGCGGCGCCGGGGTCCTCCGGCAGGCCAGGCGCCGTCTGGGTGCGGGCGACAGGTGCGGCGACAAGGACAAGGCCCGCCATCAGGGCAAGAACCAGAGGTTTCATGACAGGTCTCCTGCGGAGTGCCGGATCGGCGGATTTTGGGGCAAGGTCAGGGCTGGCGGGCGGGGGGTGCAGTCGGGATCACACAGAGGGGGCGGTCCTGGAACCGGTCGCCGGCGAGGCTCCCGTCGGCTGCAGCCTGGCGGCGGAAGGTGTTGAGCGCCCGGGTCTCCGGCGGCGGCTTGTCACCGGCAGCGCAGACCGGGACCTCGGTCCGGCGGCCCGTCGGGCACTCGCAGACGTCGCGCCGGGCGTCGAGCCGGCTGGCCGGGGCCTTGCAGATCACGGGGCTCAGGCCGCCATTCGGTTCCAGGCAGACGGTGGTGATGACTGCGGCCAGCCAGAGGGCGATGGACATGCAAGGTCTCCGGGGTTGCGGAAGCGCGGCAAGCTTAACCCGGGTTCACCCTCCTTCGGGGGGTTTTTGTTTACGCCGGTAGGGTCAGGGTCGGCACAGGGAGACCCTGATCATGAACCCGATCGCTATCGCCCAGTACGGGCTCATCGCCGCCACCAATCGCTTCAACGAGTCCGCCCAGAAGATCTCGGCCATGAGTGTCGAGGGCGTGGACATTGACCTGGTGCGGGAGGTTGTTGACATGAAACTGGCCCAGGCCGGGGTGTCGGCCAACGCTGCCGTCATGCGCACGGCGGACCAGATGCAGGGCACAGTCCTCGACATCGTGGTCTGACCCCGGCACGGTCCGGATTTTGACAGCGGCCCGCCGCAGGCCTAGCGGTCAGACATGACCGTCCGCAATCTCTTCCCCACCCGTATCTGCGAGACCACCCTGGCCGGGGGGAAGGACTTCGACGCCCTCCTCGCAGACCTCGAGGCCGCCTGCCGTATGTTGGAGGCCGAGGACGTTGCCGGGCGCGACTGGTGCCGGCGCAACGGCTACGGGGGCTACACCTCCTACGCCTCTCTTGACGACCTGCCCCGGCGGGCCAGCGTCTTCGACGACCTGAGGCGCCGGCTGGACCGGATCGTGCGCGGCTATGCCAAGGACCTGCACCTGGACCTGGGCGCAGGGCGTCTGCGGATGGACAGCCTTTGGGTCAACATCCTGAAGCCGGGCGCTGCCCATTCCGGACACATCCACCCGCACAGCGTGATCTCGGGCACGATGTATGTCGCGACCCCGCCCGGCGCCTCGGCCCTGCGGCTGGAGGACCCGCGCCTGCCCCTGATGATGGCCGCCCCGCCCCGCACCACCGACGCGCCCGAAGCCGACCGCACCTTCGTCCACCTGACCCCGGCTCCGGGATCAATCTTCCTCTGGGAAAGCTGGCTGCGCCACGAGGTGCCCCCCAACCGGGCCCGCACCCCACGCATCTCCATCAGCTTCAACTACGCCTGGGGCTAGCGGGCCGGCCGGGACGGGATAGGCGAAGGTCTGAACCGCCGTTGACCCCCTCACCCGGCTTCGCCGGGAGCTCCCCCTGATGGGGAGCAATTG
>JBMOEP010000475.1:0-1646 GCA_049314675.1 Phenylobacterium sp. | reverse complement strand
CGCCCCCAGCCTTGACTCCCCGCCCTTTCCCCCGCGTGCTTGCAGCCTCATCGGGGGGAGACCGACATGACCGCTGAATCTGCACCTACGCGTGAGCGCCCTGTCGTCCAGCTGGCCCAGGGCCGGGCCCGGGGGGTGTGGAGCGACGCTTCGGCGGGCATCGCCCTCTTCGCCGGCCTGCCCTACGCCCGCCCGCCGGTGGGTGAGCTGCGCTGGCGGCCGCCCCAGGCGCCGCAGGCCTGGGCGGGCGAGCGCGACGCCTCGGCGTTTGGGCCCTGGTGCCCTCAGGCGACGGGCGAGGGTGCCTATGCCGAGGCCCTGGTGGCCGGCCAGGGCTTTGCCCCGGAGGAAACCGCCGCCCGCATTGCCGCCCTGAAGGCTGCGCCGGTCCCGCCCATGGACGAGGACTGCCTCTACCTGAACGTCCGCGCGCCGCTGGATGCGGCCGGGCCGGCGCCGGTCATGGTCTGGATCCACGGAGGGGCGCACCAGTCAGGCTCGGGCGCGGGCGACTGGTACCAGTCGGACGGCCTGGTCCGCGAGGGCGTGGTGCTGGTGACGATCAACTACCGGCTCAACGTCTTCGGCTATTTCAGCCATCCGGCCCTGTCGGCGGAGAGCCCCTGGGGGCGGTCGGGCAATTACGGCCTGATGGACATCCTCGCCGCCCTGGAGTGGGTGCGCGACAACATCGCCACCTTCGGGGGTGACCCGGGCAATGTCACGATCTTCGGCGAGAGCGCCGGCAGCCAGTCGGTGAGCGAGGTCATGGCCTCGCCCCTCGGCCGGGGCCTGTTCCACCGGGCCATCCTGCAGAGCGGGGTCTATTCCTATATGCACCACGAGGTGGCCGACGCGCCGGGGGCGGACTGGCTGGCCCGGGCGGGCCTCGCCCCTGCCGACGCCGACTCCGCGAGCTTGCGCGCCATTCCGACCGCGGACTTGGTGAAGGCCCTGATGACCGTCATGCCCCCCGCCGGCGGCTTCATGCCTGGGGTGGACGGCCATGTCCTGCCGGTCACCGTCGGCCAGTCCATTGTGCGGGGTGAGACGGCGCCGGTGCCCATCATCGCCGGCTACAACGCCGACGAGGGGACCCTGCTGCACGCCTTCATCCAGGGCCCGTCCACCGACCTGCCGGGGATCTCGCTGAACCCCGCCGGCCGGCTGGACGCGATCCGGGCCCACTATGGCGCGGCGGCGGAGGCCCTGATCCGGCTCTACGGCCTGGACCCTTCCAGCGAGGCCGTGAAGGGCGACATCGACATGCTGGGCGACGACCTGTTCGGGGTCCACGCCCGGCACCTGGCGCGGCGTCACACAGAAAAGGGGCGCACCGCCTTCCTGTACTTCTTCAACCGGACCCCGCCGGGGCCGGGGCCGCACGCCGGCGCCTACCACGCCGCCGAGATCCCCTTCGTCTTCGACAGCCACTCCGACGCCTTTGCCTCGGCGCCGGGGGACGGCGAACTGACCCTCGTGATGGTCCGCTTCTGGGCGAATTTCGCCCGGACCGGGGATCCCAACGGGCCGGGCCTCCCCGACTGGCCGGCCTGGCATGAGGGCGACCCCTGGATGGTCCTCGGCCCGCATTTGGGCGTCGAGACCGGCGTCCGGGCGGAGAAGCTGGACCTGCTGGAAGCGGT
>JBMOEP010000474.1:0-1647 GCA_049314675.1 Phenylobacterium sp. | reverse complement strand
TGCTGTGGGCCGTGCTCGCCGCGGCCGCCGCCCCGCTCCAGGTCGCCCGGAACGCCTTCCAGCGCGGCATGATCGGCGAAGCCGGGCCCTGGGGCGCCACCCTGGTCCGGTTCCTGTTCGGCCTGCCGTTCTCCCTCGCCCTGCTGGCGATCGCCGTTCTGGCGACGCCGGACGCCCGGCCGACGCCGGACCTGCGGTTCTTCCTGGCCGTCGGCGCCGGGGGCCTGGCCCAGATCGGCGCCACCGCCTGCCTGCTGGTGGCCATGCAGCGGGCCGGCTTTGCCGTGGCCACCTTCCTCCAGCAGGCGGCCCTGCCCATTGGGGCGCTGTTGGGCTGGCTGGCCTTTGGCGACACCATGCATCCAGCCCAGTGGCTGGGGGTGGCCGTGACCTCGGCGGGTCTTCTGGTCCTGTCCTGGCCCCGGGCCGGGATCCGGACCCTGGACTCCGGCGCCCTGCTGGGCCTGGCCGCCGCCGCCTTCTTTGCCGTCTCGATGAACGGCTACCGCCAGGCCGGTCTGGCCCTGGAGCCGCAACATCCCATCTTCGCCGGAATCGGCTCGGTGGTCGCGGCCCAGGCGATCCAGTCGACCGTGCTGGGCGGTGCCCTGGCCGTGCTGAATCCGGCGGCCCTGAGGGCGGTCTTCGCCGCCTGGCGGCCGTCGCTCGGCGCGGGCGCCTGCGGGGCCGGGGCCTCCGCCCTCTGGTTCTCGGCCCTTGCCATGTCGCCCCCGGGCCCTGTCCGCGCTGTGGGTGTGATTGAGGCGCCCATCGCCGCCCTGGTCGGCCGGACCCTCTTCCGGGAGAAGCTGACGGCCCGGCAGCTGGCCGCCGGCGCGGCCACCGCCCTCGGCATGGTGGTGACGGCCCTGAACTGAAGGGGCAGGATGCCCAGCAAACACAGAGTGGGGAAGCCGGGAAGGAAGACTGGACCGGACCGTTCGCCATCCCGAAGGCCAACGCGGTCGCCTTTTCCCGCCCCGCCTGCAGGCCCTTCTGGGCTATGAAATCTGTCCGCCCTGCAGGGGCCACGCGACCGCCCACCCTCCGGCCAGGACGCTGGAATCCAGCTGGACGCCGCCCATCGCGCGCCCCTGAGGCCGGGGCCGGATGGAATCCGCAGGCCAGCGGGGTCGATGGGGACGGATTCGTCTTGAATTCAACCCATTCGCAGGGCACAGGACGATGTGATCCGCTCAGTCGAGGCCGGGTCCGACGGCGCGCGCCAGGGGAGGCGACGAAGGCTGCGGACCAGACCCTCGCCAGGCCCCCCACGCTGCCCTCCGCCTCCGGGAAACTGTATGTTCGCGTCCCTCTTCGGCTCTGTCACCAAGGACATCGCCATCGACCTCGGCACCGCCAACACCCTCATCTACATGAAGGGGCGGGGCATCGTGCTGAACGAGCCCTCTGTGGTCGCCCTGCGCACGATCGGCGGTCGCAAGGAGACCTATGCGGTCGGCCTCGAAGCCAAGCAGATGCTGGGCCGGACCCCCGGCCACATGGAGGCCATCCGGCCCCTGCGCGACGGTGTCATCGCCGACTTCGAAGTGGCCGAGGAGATGATCAAGCACTTCATCCGCAAGGTTCACAACCGCAAGGGCTTCGTGAACCCCAAGGTCATCGTCTGCGTGCCGTCCGGCGCCA
>JBMOEP010000473.1:0-1652 GCA_049314675.1 Phenylobacterium sp. | reverse complement strand
CCCGTGGTTCGTAGCCACGCTTTTGACCTTCCCAAAAAGGTCCGAGCCCTCGCGCTGCGCCATGCCCTGTCCTCTAAGGTGCGTTCCGGCGACCTCGTCGTGTTGGACACCCTTGCCCTCAAGGACGCCAAGACCGCCGCGCTCCGCGCTTCGCTCGGGAAGATCGGCCTGGTCAACGCCCTGGTGATTGGCGGTCCTGAGGTGGATGGAAACTTCCGCCTTGCGGCCCGCAACATCCCGAACGTGGATGTGCTGCCCAATGCCGGCCTCAACGTCTACGACGTGCTGCGTCGCCGGACCCTGGTCCTCACCATGGACGCAGTCGAGGCGATCAACGCCCGCTTTGCCGAGAAGGAGGCTGCGTGATGGCCATCCCCTCCGCCCGTCACTACGACACCATTCTCTCGCCAGTGATCACCGAGAAGGCCACCCTGCTCTCAGAGCAGAACAAGGTCGTTTTCCGGGTCGCCATCGACGCGACCAAGGTCGAGATCGCGGCGGCTGTCGAGGCCTTGTTCAAGGTCTCGGTGACCAAGGTCAACACCCTGAACGTCAAGGGGAAGACCAAGCGTTTCCGCGGTCGCGAAGGCCGTCGCTCGGACGTGAAAAAGGCTGTCGTGACCCTGGCCGAAGGCCAGTCCATCGACATCACCACGGGGCTTTGAACCGATGGCTCTGAAGCAGTACAATCCGACTTCGCCCGGCCGGCGCGCCCTCGTGCTCATCGACCGGTCCGAACTCCACAAGGGGCGTCCCGAGAAATCCCTCGTCGAAGGTCTGTCAAAGACCGGAGGCCGGGGCGGTGGCGGGCGCATAGCCGTTCGCTTCCGTGGCGGCGGCGCCAAGCGCCTCTACCGCATGGTGGACTTCAAGCGCCGCAAGTTCGACGTCGTCGGCACAGTCGACCGGATTGAGTATGATCCGAACCGCACGGCCTTTATCGCCCTGATCCGGTATGCGGACGGAGAGATCGCCTATATCCTGGCACCTCAGCGGCTCAAGGCCGGCGACCAGGTGATCGCGTCTGACCGCGCCGACGTGAAGCCGGGCAACGCCATGCCTCTGCGCTCCATGCCCATCGGCGCCATCATCCACAATATTGAGCTGAAGCCCCTCAAGGGCGGCCAGATCGCCCGTTCGGCGGGTGCCTATGCCCAGCTCGTAGGTCGTGACGCCGGCTACGCCCAGATCCGACTGAACTCGGGCGAACTGCGGATGGTTCCGGACGGTTGCATGGCCACGGTCGGTGCCGTGTCGAACCCGGACCACATGAACGAGGTCCTCGGCAAGGCGGGTCGCTCGCGCCACAAGGGCCGTCGCCCGCACGTCCGCGGTGTCGCCATGAACCCGGTCGATCACCCGCACGGTGGCGGTGAAGGCCGTACCTCTGGCGGCCGCCACCCGGTCACCCCCTGGGGTAAGCCGACGAAGGGCGCGCGTACCCGCACCAACAAGGCGACGGATAAGTTCATCATCCGCTCGCGTCACGCTCGGAAGGCTCGCTGATCCATGACCCGTTCCGTCTGGAAAGGACCGTTTGTCGACGGTTACCTGCTGAAGAAGGCGGAGGCTTTGCAAGCCTCCGGCCGCAATGACGTCATCAAGACCTGGTCGCGCCATCGACCCTCATGCCGCAGTTCGTTGGCCTGACC
>JBMOEP010000472.1:0-1668 GCA_049314675.1 Phenylobacterium sp. | reverse complement strand
TGGGCGTGGCCGAGACCCAGGCCCGCCGCCTGGTGGAGCAGGCTGCCGTCGCCCTGGGCCCTGACGCCTCCGTCTCCGACCTTGTCCGGGCGGGCCTGAAAGAGATGGGCCGGTGACCCGGCTGGTCTCCGGGGAACCCGGACCGCCCGAGCCCGGCGACCGGGCCCTGAGGCCCCAGACCCTGTCCGAGTTCGTTGGCCAGGCCGCCGCCAAGTCGAACCTCACCATCTTCATCGACGCCGCCCGGGGCCGGGGCGAGGCCATGGACCACGTCCTCCTCTTCGGCCCGCCGGGCCTGGGCAAGACCACCCTGGCCCAGATCATCGCCCGGGAGCTGGGGGTGAACTTTCGCACCACCTCCGGGCCGGTCCTGGCCAAGGCCGGCGACCTGGCAGCCATCTTGACCAACCTGGAACCCCGGGACGTCCTCTTCATCGACGAAATCCACCGCCTGGCCGCCCCGGTGGAGGAAATCCTCTATCCGGCCATGGAGGACCACGTCCTCGACCTCATGATCGGCGAGGGGCCGGCGGCCCGGTCGATCCGCATCGATATCGCCCCCTTCACCCTGGTGGCGGCCACCACCCGGGCGGGCATGCTGGCCACCCCCCTGCGGGACCGGTTCGGCATCCCCATCCGGCTGGAATTCTATTCGGCGGACGAACTGGTCAAGGTTCTGGCCCATGCCGCAGGGCGGCTGGGGCTCAACCTGACCGAAGACGGCGCTGGCGAGATCGCCGCCCGGGCCCGGGGCACCCCGCGGGTGGCCGGGCGCCTACTGCGGCGGGTGCGGGACTTCGCCGAGGCCGAGGGCGCCAGCACCATCGACCGGGCCGCCGCCGCCCGGGCCCTGGCCCGTCTGGAGGTGGATCCTGCCGGCCTGGACAGCCTGGACCGGCGCTATCTCAGGGCCCTGATCGAGAACTACGCCGGCGGCCCCGCCGGCCTGGAGACCCTGGCCTACGCCATCGCCGAGGCCCGGGATGCCGTCGAGGACGTCATCGAGCCCTACCTCCTGCAGCAGGGCTTCATCCAGCGCACGCCCCGGGGCCGGGTGGCCTGCGCCCGGGCCTACGAGCACCTGGGCCTGACCCCGCCGCCGGCACCGCCTGCGGCTGGGCAAGTCGGCCTCTTCGAGGGAGACGGGGATGACGGCTGACGACAGGGACGCCCCGTCCTGCGGGCGGTTCGAAGGCCGCGAGCATGTCCTGCCCGTGCGCATTTACTACGAGGACACGGACTTCACCGGCGTCGTCTACCACGCCAACTACCTGCGCTATTTCGAGCGTGGCCGCAGCGATGCCCTGAGGGCGGCGGGAGTCTCCCACACCGACCTGTTGGGGGACGAGCGCCCCTCGGCCTTCACCGTGGTGCGGATGGAGATCGATTTCCGCCGGCCGGCGCGGGTCGACGACGCCCTGCAGGTCCGGACGCTCTACGAGCGCATGCGGGGGCCCCGCCTGTTCATCCGCCAGCGCATACTGCGCGGCGACGACCTGGTCTGCGAGGCCCAGGTCGAGGCCGCCTGCATCGACCTTTCCGGCCGCCCGACGCGGCCCTCACGCGCTCTGCGCGCGCGGCTGGCCCCGATCCTCGACGCGACGGACTGACCCGCCTGGGGTGCAAAATCCGGCCCGGAGGTGAGATTGGCGCTTAACCCCGGCCCGG
>JBMOEP010000471.1:0-1679 GCA_049314675.1 Phenylobacterium sp. | reverse complement strand
TCCACATCTCCGCCGGATCCCTCAACGAGGCAGACGGCCAGCAGGGCCTGGCCCACTTCGTCGAGCACATGGCGTTCAACGGATCGACCCACGTACCCGAAGGCGAGATGGTCAAGATCCTGGAGCGTCTGGGACTGGCCTTCGGTGCCGATACCAACGCCTCCACCGGCTTCGAGGAGACGATCTACAAGCTGGACCTCCCGAAGACCGACCGGGAGACCCTCGATACCGGCCTGATGCTGCTGCGGGAGACCGCCGGTGAGCTGACCTTCAGCCCGCCGCCGTGGATCGCGAGCGCGGCGTGGTCCTGTCAGAGGAAAGGTCAGGCGACGGGCCCGGCCTACGGGCGGCGCGCGCGGGTGCCGAATTCCAGTTCCCGGGCCAGCTGCCGCCCAGACGATTTCCGATAGGCGAGGTCGAGGTCCTGAGGAGCGTCGACGCCGCCCGCCTGCGCGCCTTCTACCAGGCCTGGTACCGGCCTGAACTGGCGGTCCTCGTGGCCGTGGGCGACTTTGACCCCCAGCAGGTCGAGGCCAAGATCCGAGAGACCTTTTCCAACTGGAAGGCGGTCGGCCCCGCCGGCGTTGCCCCGCCCCTCGGAAAGCTGGCGCGCCGGAGCCTGGAGGCGAAGGTCTTCGTGGACCCTGGCCTGCCCAACGCCCTCGTGGCGGCATGGCTCGCCGAGCCGGAACTGGCACCCGACACCCTCGCCCGCCGTCGGATCAACCTTGAGCGGGCGTTCGTAGCGGCCATCTTCAACAGCCGGCTGTCCGACCTGGCACGCGGAGAACAGCCCCCCTTCCTGGGGGCTGGCGCCTCGACCGGTGAACCCTACCGCGCCCAGAGGACCGTGGGGATCTACGCCCTCGCCAGCGGCGGCGACTGGAGGAAGGCCATGACCGCCATCCTCAAGGAACAGCGGCGGCTTGAGAAATTCGGCGTCCGGGAGGACGAGGTCCAAAGGCTAGTTACCGACACCCGCTCCGCCCTGACCGCCGCCCGCGCTGGCTCGGGTACCCGGAGCCCTTCGGCCCTGGCCGGCCCCGTGGTGGGATCGATTTCCACCCGCGACGTCGTGACGAGCCCCGAACAGGACTTCGACATATTCGAGCGCGAGGCGAAGACCCTCAGCGCTGCGGGCCTCAGCCGGACCGCCGCCACCCTCTTCAGCGGATCCGGGCCCATCGTCTTCATGACGAGCCCCAAGCCCATCGAGGGCGGCGATGCGGCAGTCACCGCAGCCGCCCAGGACGCGCTCAAGGCCAAGGTCACAGCCTCAGAGACCCAGGCCTTGGAGGCCTGGCCCTACCTGACCTTCGGCACCCCATCCGGCGTGGCCGAACGCCGTGATGTCGCGGACATCGACGCCGTCTTCCTGCGTTTGAACAACGGTATCAGGCTCACCGTTAAACCCACCAAGTTCAAGACCGATGAGATCCTCGTCCGGGTCAACTTCGGCGATGGCCGGCTGGGACTGGATCCCGCAAGACCGAGCCCGGAATGGGCCACAGGCGCAATGATGGAGGGCGGCCTAGGTAAGCTCACGGTCAAGGACCTGGAGCGGACCCTGTCCGGTCACATCTACTCCGCAGGGCTGGGGATGTCGGACGACACCTATTTCTTCTCTGGCGGGACCCGGGGCGAAGACCTTGAGCTCCAGCTGCAGGTCCTGGCCGCCT
>JBMOEP010000470.1:0-1682 GCA_049314675.1 Phenylobacterium sp. | reverse complement strand
CCCAAGGCCAGTTCCTCCCCCCCGGGGGAGGTGGACCGGGGCAAGGCCCCGGGAGGGAGGGGGTCAACGGCAGCTCAGCAGACCCCCTCACCGGGCTTCGCCCGGAGCTCCCCCTTGGGGGAGCAATTGGCCCTCTAATTCCTCCCCATCAGGGGGAGGTGGACCGGGGCAGCGCCCCGGGACGGAGGGGGTCAGCTGAGGGGCCGTTGCCCTCTAATCCGCGTCCATCTTCAGGGCGGCGATGAAGGCTTCCTGGGGGATGTCGACCTTGCCGAACTGGCGCATGCGTTTCTTGCCGGCCTTCTGCTTGTCCAGCAGCTTGCGCTTGCGGCTCATGTCGCCGCCGTAGCACTTGGCGGTGACGTCCTTGCGCAGGGCGCGGATGGTCTCCCGGGCGATGATCCGGCCGCCGATCGCCGCCTGCAGCGGGATCTGGAACATGTGCGGGCTGATCAGGTCCTTCATCTTCTCGACCATGCCCCGGCCCCGGGCCTCGGCCCGGTCGCGGTGGACCAGCATGGACAGGGCGTCGACGGGCTCGGCATTGACCAGGATGCTCATCTTGACCAGGTCGCCGACCCGGTAGTCCTCGATCTGGTAGTCGAAGGAGGCATAGCCCTTGGAGACGCTCTTCAGCCGGTCGTAGAAGTCGAACACCACCTCGTTGAGGGGCAGGTCGTAGATCACCATGGCCCGGCTGCCCACATAGGACAGCTCGCGCTGCATGCCGCGGCGGTCCTGGCAGAGCTTGATCACGGCGCCCAGGTACTCATCCGGGGTCAGGATGGTGGCCTTGATCCAGGGCTCGGCGATGGTGTCGATCTTTACCGGGTCAGGCATGTCGGCGGGGTTGTGCAGCTCGACCACCTCACCGTTGGTCAGGGTGATCCGGTAGACCACGCTGGGGGCGGTGGCGATCAGGTCGAGGTCGAACTCGCGGGACAGCCGCTCCTGGATGATCTCCAGGTGCAGGAGGCCCAGGAAGCCGCAGCGGAAGCCGAAGCCCAGGGCTGCCGAGGTCTCCATCTCGTAGGTGAAGCTGGCGTCGTTCAGGCGCAGGCGGCCGATGGCGGCGCGCAGGTCCTCGAAGTCGGCAGCGTCCACCGGGAAGAGGCCGCAGAAGACCACCGACTGGGCGAGGCGGAAGCCCGCCAGGGGCGTGACGGTCTGCCGCTTGTCCTCGGTGATGGTGTCGCCCACGGCGGCGTCGGCCACCTGCTTGATCTGGGCGGTGATGTAGCCGATTTCGCCGGGGCCCAGCTCGTCGACCTCGGTCTGCTTGGGACGGAAGACACCGATCCGGTCGACCTGGTGCACGGCACCGGCATTGATCATCCGCACCTTCATGCCGGCGCGCAGGCGTCCGTCTACGACCCGCACCAGCACCACCACGCCCAGGTAGGGGTCGTACCAGGCGTCCACCAGCAGGGCCTTGAGGGGGGCGTCAGCGTCCCCCTTGGGGGGCGGCAGGCGGGTGACGATCGCCTCCAGCACGTCGGCAATCCCCTCCCCGGTCTTGGCCGAGCACAGGATGGCGTCCGAGGCGTCGATGCCGATGACGTCCTCGATCTGCTCGCGGACCCGGTCGGGGTCGGCGGCGGGCAGGTCGATCTTGTTCAGGACCGGCACGATCTCGTGGTTGTTGTCGATGGCCTGGTAGACATTGGCCAGGGTCTGGGCCT
>JBMOEP010000469.1:0-1685 GCA_049314675.1 Phenylobacterium sp. | reverse complement strand
CGATGCAGATCAGCAGTTCCATCAGGTTGTCGTTGGCCGGATAGCTGGTCGACTGGATCACGAAGATGTCCTCGCCACGGACATTCTCTTCGATGGCGACAAAAATCTCGTTGTCCGAGAAGCGCTTCACCTGCGCCCGGGTCAGGGGAAGGTCGAGGTGGGAGGCGACGGCCTCGGCCAGGGTCCGGTTGGAGTTGCCAGCAAGCAGCTTCATCGGGACTCTCCGCTTTATTTCGCCTTGCCGGGCTTTTAGCAGGGCAAGGGAAGGGGGCAAGGCCTCTCCCGGTGGAATCCCATCAGACCAGGGCGATAGCCGACAGCAGGCGTCCGAAATCAGGTTCCCGAAGGTGCAGGGCCCTGCGGTTCGAGAAGAACAGTTCGGGATCGGAATAGGTGTCGGCGCCGATCCACTCGGCCTGTTCCACACCCGCCCGCCGGAGCCTGTCGAGGGCATAGGCGGGCAGGTCGAAGGCGATGGAATAGCTGTCGGTGGCGTGGAAGCGCGAGGCGCTGCCGGGATCCGCGTCCAGGAAGGTCCGGCGGAAGTCCTCGCCGACCTCGTAGGACTGCGGGCCGATGCAGGGACCCACCGCTGCGACTATGCGTCCCGGAGACGCCCCCAGTCCGGTCATGACCGCGACCCCGGCCTCGATCACCCCGCCGAGGGCACCGCGCCAGCCGGCGTGGACGGCGCAGACAACCCGCGCCGCAGGATCCGCCATCAGAACCGGGGCGCAATCCGCTGCAAGGGCACCGCACAGCACGCCCGGCGTAACGGTCGCCACCCCGTCACCCTCGGGACGCTCATCCCCAAAGGCCTGCTCGGCGACATGCACCCGAGCGGAGTGCACCTGGTAGGCGATGGCCAGGGAGCCGGCCTCAAGGCCGAGGGCCGCCGCCGCCCGCGCCTGGTTCTCCAGGACTGCGGCGGGATCGTCCCGGGACCCACGGCCCAGGTTGAGGCTGGCGTAAATCCCCGAGGAGACTCCGCCCTGGCGGGTGAAAAACGCATGCCGCACTCCGGCCACGTCAAGGCGCGGCGAGGTCAGGAAGGTCGGCGGTGCTCCGCTCATGTCTGGGCTCCGAATCCTGGTGGCCTGAGGCCGGGGGAGTGAAGGGCGACGGCAAGAAAGAGGTCGCCCATCTGGCCCGCTCCGGCGAGGCGCTCAACCTGTCGCTGGATCCGCTCTCCAGATTCGGGCTGAGCCAGGCTGAGGGTCCTGGCGCGTGCCTCGAGGCCCAGGGCCCTCAGGAAATCGCCCTGCGCTATCGGACCCCGGGTCTCGACACCCTCCCGCCGGGCCGCCGCCAGAACGGAGGGAAAGTCGGCGTGGACGGTCAGGTCAACCTGGCCCGGGCGCTCGAGCGGGTCGACCTTGCGGTGTCCGGATACGGCCTGCAGGGTGTCGCCCAGGCCCGGCGTCCCGCGCCCGTAGTCGACCAGAAGCGCGGCCCCGCCCTCACTGGCGATCCGGGCGCCAAGCTCCGATGCCAGGGCCTCCTGGGCAGGGGAGTGTTCGAAGACTGCCCCCTCAGGTGCCCTCTCAGGGGCGCCGTCCAGGCCCGGAGCCGGAGCGAGCCCGAAGACCAGCTGGTCTCCGGCCAGACCGACACGACGTTCGCGCCAGGCGCCCCCGCGGAATTCCCACTGCCGGGTCGGCAGGCAATCGAGGACCTCGTTGGCA
>JBMOEP010000468.1:0-1702 GCA_049314675.1 Phenylobacterium sp. | reverse complement strand
CAGGGCGTCGTAGGTGGCGATTCCGTCGGCAATCCCGGTCGGATGGTTGGAGATGATGACCAGGCGACCGGCTTCCGGAATCCGTTCCAGGCCGCGCACCTCGACCTGGACCTCGAGGAGCCGGGCCACGTGGTCCAGCGCCTCACGACCGCCCAGGGGGCCGACGGCGTCCGCCATCGTCCGGGCCTTGCGATAGTTGAGGAGCTGGTAGAGCAGGGGGCGGGCCAGGGGCCAGGCCGGGCTGGCGGCCAGCCGGGGCGCCCGTTCGGCGATCAACACATCGACAATGTGCTGGCCAGGGCCAGAAGCGACAGAAGGGCTCATGCGTACAGCATGCCCGCCCGGAGGGGGCGCAAGCAAGGTCTAGGCGCGCCCGGCGCCAGCCACTATTGGAATCCGGCAGGCAATCGAGGACGATCCCATGCGCCAGATTCACCACTTCATCGACGGGGCCCCGGCCCCCAGCGCCTCGGCCCGGTTCGGAGACGTCTTCAACCCGAACACCGGCGAGGTGCAGGCAAAGGTCGGCCTGGGAACCCCTGACGA
The DNA here is from genome assembly GCA_049314675.1 of Phenylobacterium sp. Classification (GTDB taxonomy): domain Bacteria; phylum Pseudomonadota; class Alphaproteobacteria; order Caulobacterales; family Caulobacteraceae; genus Phenylobacterium. The sequence goes on along the minus strand of JBMOEP010000468.1, from coordinate 1,156 downwards.
ACTGGAGCTGGCGGTCCAGTCCGCCCTGCGCGCCCAGCCGGCCTGGGCGGCGGTGAACCCCCAGCGCCGGGCGCGGGTCATGTTCGAGTTCAAGCGCCTGCTCGAGGCCAACATGCAGTCCCTGGCCGAGCTGCTGTCCAGCGAGCACGGCAAGGTGGTGGCCGACTCCCGGGGCGATATCCAGCGCGGCCTGGAGGTGATCGAGTTCGCCTGCGGCGTCCCGCACCTGCTCAAGGGCGAGTACACCGAAGGTGCCGGGCCGGGCATCGACGTCTATTCCATGCGCCAGCCCCTGGGCATTGCAGCGGGGATCACCCCGTTCAACTTCCCCGCCATGATTCCGCTGTGGATGTCCGGGGTCGCCCTCGCCGTCGGCAACGCCTTCATCCTCAAGCCGTCGGAACGTGATCCCACCGTGCCGGTCCGCCTGGCCGAGCTCTTCATGCAGGCGGGCGCCGAACTGGGCCTGGACCTCAAGGGCGTGCTGAATGTCGTCCAGGGCGACAAGGTCATGGTCGACGCCATCCTCGACCATCCCGAGATTGCCGCCGTCAGCTTCGTGGGCTCTTCGGACATCGCCCAGTACGTCTATTCCCGAGGGGCGGCAGCCGGAAAGCGCGTCCAGGCCATGGGCGGTGCCAAGAACCACGGGATTGTCCTGCCGGATGCGGACCTGGACCAGGTGGTGCGCGACCTCTCCGGTGCCGCCTTCGGCTCGGCCGGGGAGCGCTGCATGGCCCTGCCCGTGGTGGTGCCCGTGGGTGAGCGCACCGCCGACGCCCTGCGCGAGAAGCTGGTCGCCGAGATCGCCTCGCTCAAGGTCGGGATCTCCACCGACGAGGGCGCCCACTACGGCCCGGTGGTCAACGCCGCCCACCGCAAGCGGGTGACCGACTACATCCAGACCGGGGTGGACGAGGGCGCCGAGCTGGTCGTCGATGGCCGCGACTTCCGCCTGCAGGGCTACGAGAACGGCTTCTTCATCGGCCCCTCCTTCTTCGACCGGGTCACGCCGGGCATGAAGAGCTACCAGGACGAGATCTTCGGGCCGGTCCTGCAGATGGTCCGGGCGGACAGCTTCGAGTCCGCCCTGGCCCTGCCCTCGCAGCATCCCTACGGCAACGGGACCGCCATCTTCACCCGCAACGGGCGCGCC
>JBMOEP010000467.1:0-1703 GCA_049314675.1 Phenylobacterium sp. | reverse complement strand
GGATCGAGGCGCGGATCCACCACATGGCGTAGGTGGCCAGGCGGAAGCCCTTGTCCGGCTCGAACTTCTTGACGGCCTGCATCAGGCCCACATTGCCCTCGGAGATCACCTCGCCGATGGGCAGGCCGTAGCCGCGATAGCCCATGGCGATCTTGGCCACCAGGCGCAGGTGGCTGGTCACCAGCCGGTGGGCCGCCTGGGGGTCCTGGTGTTCACGCCAGGCCTTGCCCAGCATGAACTCCTCGTCCTTGGCGAGCATGGGGAACTTGCGAATTTCGGTCAGGTACCGGGAGAGACCTCCCTCGGGGGTCATCACGGCCAGAGTGTTCGCGGGCATGCGGCTCGTCCTCCAGATGGGAGGCGGCAAAAGACCCACCCCCCAGGTCGGAATTCACCTAGTGAGGGAAAGCGGCGGCTTCAAGGCGGCGGTCCGCCACAGCCGGTTACAAATCCGACAGGCGCGCCTCCAGGCCGGCCATGTCGGGCGGCGGCGGGGTCTCGAACCTCAGCGCCTCGCCGGTGACCGGATGGACGAACCCCAGGACGGCGGCATGCAGGGCCTGGCGCTCCAGCCCGGAGGCCTTGATGGCCTCGCGCACCGCCGCCACGGGGGCCCCGGAGCCATAGACCGGGTCACCCAGGCAGGGGCTGCCCAGCGAGGCCATGTGCACCCGGATCTGGTGGGTGCGCCCGGTCTCCAGCCGGCAGGTCACCCGGGCCGCGAAGGGGGCGGCGGCGGGCCCGAAGACCCGCTCGGTCCGGTAGTGGGTGACAGCCTCCCGCCCCCCGGACTTCAGGACCGCCATCTTCATCCGGTCATGGGATGAGCGGCCGATCCGTGTACGGATTTCCCCAGCGACGGGTCGGGGCGCACCGCGAACCAGGGCCATGTAGAGGCGCTCGATGTCATGGGCGGCAAACAGGGCGGCCAGGCCCTGGTGGGCGGCGTCGGTCTTGGCCGCCACCATGACCCCGGAGGTCTCCTTGTCCAGCCGGTGGACGATCCCGGGCCGGGCCACCCCGCCAATGCCCGACAGCGAGGCACCGCAGTGATGCAGGAGGGCGTTGACCAGGGTTGCGTCCGGGATGCCCGGGCCCGGATGCGCCGCCATGCCGGCGGGCTTGTTGACCACGATCAGGCTCGCGTCCTCGAACAGGACCTCCAGGGGAATATCCTGGGGTTCCGGAAGCGCCGCTACCGGAACCGGGACCTCGACGCGATAGCCGCCCGCCGCCGGCCGGGCCGACGGATCCCGGACCGGGACCCCTTCCCGGGTCACGGCACCGGCCTCCATCAGGGCCCTGAGGCGGGCCCGGGAGACCTGCGGCAGGGCATCGGCCAGCGCCCGGTCCAGCCGGCCGGCAAGACCATCGGGCAGCCTGGCCTCCAGACGCGTGCCGGAGGCGGGCGCCTCGTCGTCATCAGGCAGGTCGGGCGTGTCGGTCATCCGGCCATGAATCCCATCCGGCGATGCCGCCGCAAGGCCCTGAAGGTCTGGACACGGTATCGTCATCTGGGGTCTTTAGGACACCAATTGAGGGGTCTCGGCCGCAGGGGCCGCCCAGGGGGAGTTTCAGATCATGCGCATGGATCGTCGCAGGGCCCTCGCCCTGTTCGGGGCCGGAAGCGTCGCCGCCGGTGGAAGCGCCGCCGCCCAGGGGACCCGCCAGGTCCGGTTCGACCACGGGGTCGCCTCGGGGGA
>JBMOEP010000466.1:0-1717 GCA_049314675.1 Phenylobacterium sp. | reverse complement strand
GGCCGGCGATGTGGGCGCCGGCAGCCTCATGCTCGGCCTCCGCCGCCCGCCGCCGATCCGCCAGCTCCTGGGTCTTGCGGGTATAGTCCGCCTGCCGAAGGAAGGCCGACTTCAGCGCCGGCGGCGCCAGCCAGACCTGCCCATCCACCTCGATCTCGCTCCACCCGGACCGGTCGTCGGCCTCGGCGTCTCCGTCTTCGGCATCGGCATCGGCCTCGATCTCTTCCGTCGCCTCAGTTTCCTCGGCGATCTCCGCCTCCGGCGCGCCGTCCAACATCTCTTCGTCCATCGATCCCTCGTCTCCCGGCGGAGCGGACTGCCTCACCATACGAATACCCTGCCACAACCGCGCGAAGAGAACAAAAAAAGAACATCATGAAATGTCGAGGTGGGGATAAGGGGCGAAACGATCAGAACATACGCCATTGACATATACGCCATTGACACATAAATCCGGACGACTTCAAACGGTCGTTGAGACTCCGGAGTTCCTCCGCCGGGCCAAGGCCCACCTGGCGGAAGCTGAGCGCTTCGCCCTCGTCGATCGGATCGCCGCTGAGCCAGAAACCGGCCTTTCCCTCGGAGGGGGTCTCTGGAAACTCCGGGCGGCCCGACCGGGTGCCGGCAGGCGCGGCGGCTTAAGGGTCTTCTATGTCTTTGGAGGCGCGCACATGCCGATCTTCCTGATCACCCTGTTCGCCAAGAACGAGCAGGATAACCTTACGCCCCTGGAACTTGCAGCGGCGATCCGGCTGAGCCGCACGCTGATCTCTTCTTATGGAAGCCCCCATGACCCAAGCTGACAGCCTGCTCCGCGGCCTCGAGGAGGCCCTCGCCTTCCGGCACGGCGAAACCACCAACGCGGCGGTCCGCCAGGTCGAGATTCCCGCCGAAGTCGACGTCGCAGCAATCCGTGCCCGCACCGGCCTGTCTCAGGGCGCCTTCGCCCGGAGCATCGGCGTACCCCGGGCCACACTCCTGAACTGGGAACACGGTCGCCGCCGCCCCACCGGCCCGGCCCGGGTCCTCCTCGCCCTGATCGACCGCCGCCCCGCCTTGGTCACGCAGATGCTGGGCTGAGACGGTTGATCCTCAGTCCAGCGCCCTCACTGCCGCGCGGAGCCTCTCATCGAGGGCTCGCCCAAAGTCGGCCTCGTCCCGGTCGATCAGGGCGTTGGCTTCACTGACCACAAGGGCGTCCAAAGCCACCGCCCGGCTGATCCGGGCTCGCCTGTAGAGCCAGGCCGAGGCGTCCGCCCAGTCCCACAACGGACTCTCGCTCATCACCCGCGCCCGGGGTGGGGGAAAACCCTCCGCCCGGTGGCCCCGGAAATAGTTGGTCAGGGCCGAGCGGCTCAGCCGCGCCCGGCCGGCCATGTCCGCCAGGCTGACCAGGGGGTCGGGCTCGATCCGAACCACCTGCGCCCCCGCCGCCCGGACATTATCCACCGCCGAGGCCAGCGCCGCCTCCAGGGACGGGGCCCGTCGGGCGAAGTCGACCAGGATGCGGCCCTTCTGGAAGGCGATCGTGGCGTCATCGCACCCGGCCTCCAGGAACCGCGTCTCGAAATCCTCGGCCGAAGGATCCAGCCCGTCGGCGACGATCGTGAACTCATGCGTCTCCATCGGCAGCCTCCATCCCAGCGCCTCGGCATGCCGCACCGCCGCCTCCACCTCCTTCCCGGGGTGACGGGGCCTAGCCGCCGAGACCACGGGT
>JBMOEP010000465.1:0-1724 GCA_049314675.1 Phenylobacterium sp. | reverse complement strand
TCCGCCGAAAGTAGGTCACAGCATGTATCGTTACGATGCCGTCGATCGCGCCGTGCTGGCGGACCGCGCCGCAGAATTCCGGGATCAGGTCCAACGCCGGCTCTCCGGCGAGCTTACAGAGGACCAGTTCAAGCCTCTCCGGCTCATGAATGGTCTCTACCTGCAGCTCCACGCCTACATGCTCAGGGTGGCGGTACCGTACGGCTCCCTCGATCCCCGCCAGATGCGTGCGCTCGCCGACATCGCCCGTCGCTTTGACCGGGGGTACGGACACTTCACCACCCGCACCAACATCCAGTTCAACTGGATCCGGCTGGCGGATGCTCCCGAAATCCTGGACGTGCTGGCCGCGGCTGACCTCCACGCCATCCAGACCAGCGGCAACTGCATCCGCAATGTCACGGCAGATCCCTATGCGGGAGCTGCCGCCGACGAACTGGAAGACCCCCGGGTTTGGTGCGAAGCCATCCGCCAGTGGTCGAGCCTGCATCCCGAGTTTTCTTTCCTGCCCCGGAAGTTCAAGATCGCGGTGACGGCCTCGCCGCATGACCGTACGGCTGCGAAGGTGCACGACATCGGCTTGCTCCTGCGCCGTGGCCGCGATGGCGCGACAGGGTTCGAGGTCATTGTTGGCGGCGGCATGGGCCGGACGCCGCACGTCGGTCCGACCTTGAAGGCCTTCCTGCCCTCTGACAGGCTGTTCTCGTATCTGGAAGCCGTGCTGCGGGTCTACAACCGGCATGGTCGCCGGGACAACATCTACAAGGCGCGGATCAAGATCCTGGTGGCGGCCCTGGGCGCGGAGGCTTTCGGCCGCGAGGTCGAGGCCGAATGGGAGAAGATTGGCGTTGCCGGCGATCTTCCCGGGACGGAGATCGCCCGGATCCGGGACGCCTTCATCCGGCCGGAACTGGCAGACGCCCCGGCACCGGGTGACTTCGAGGTCCGGCGGGCTGCTGAGCCCGCCTTCGCCCGCTTTGTTCGCAACAATCTCAAGGCACACAAGCTGCCAGGCTATGCCATCGTCGACGTCTCCCTGAAGGGGTTTGGCGAGACGCCGGGCGACATCACCGCTGACCAGATGGATGTGGTCGCGGACCTCGCGGAACGCTTCGGGCTGGACGAAATCCGGTCAACCCACGAGCAGAACCTCGTCCTGCCCCATATCCGGCTTGCGGATGTCCACACGGTCTGGAAGGCCCTCGACGCGGCCGGACTGGCAACGCCGAATATCAATCTCATCAGCGACATCATCGCCTGTCCCGGCCTGGACTACTGCGCCCTGGCGAACGCCCGGGCGATCTGTGTCGCCCAGGACATCGCCCGGCGCTTCGAGGCGCCGGACCGGGCGGAGGCCATCGGCGAGCTGAAGATCAAGATCTCGGGCTGTATCAACGCCTGCGGGCATCACCATGTGGGCCACATTGGCATTCTCGGCGTCGATAAGAAGGGCGAGGAGTTCTACCAACTCACCCTGGGCGGATCGGGAGCTGAAGACGCCTCCGTCGGGAAAATGCTTGGACCGGCACTGCCAATCGATCGGGTGACCGACGCCGTCGAGGCGATCGTGGATGCCTATCTCCAGCAGCGGCAAGACGGCGAACGCTTTCTCGACACCCTGCGCCGCACGGGCGACGCCCCCTTCAGGGAGGCCGTCTATGCCGATGCTCATTAGGCTGGTGGACGGCGTGTTTTCCCAGGTCCAGGACGACTTCGTCCGCCTT
>JBMOEP010000464.1:0-1744 GCA_049314675.1 Phenylobacterium sp. | reverse complement strand
CGGGTTGGTGGAGCTGGGCCCGGTCGTGCCCATGTAGCCGCCCAGGACATTGGCGCAGATGATAAAGTGGTGGTCGGGGTCCAGGGGCAGGCCGCGGCCCACCACCCGTGTCCACCAGCCCGGCTTGCCCGTGACCGGATGGGTCGAGGCCAGGTACTGGTCCCCGGTCAGGGCGTGCAGCACCAGAACCGCATTGGAACGGTCTGCGTTCAGCCGACCATAGGTCCTGTAGGCCACCTCCAGGGGCGACAGGGCGGCGCCCGAGTCCAGCCTCAGCGGGCGGTCGGCGGGAAACCGCCAGACGCCGCCGCCGGACTCAGATCCGTCTTGACCGGGAGAGAGGGCCTTCATTCGCCCGCTTGGACCGCCTGTCCGTTTCGCTGTCAACCGCTTCGCACACGGCACGGGTGCGGGTATGAAAGTCCCGCACGAGATTTGGAGCAGGCATGGACAGGCTGATTCTCCTTCGCCACGGGGAGGCCGAGGCGGGTTCGGAGACGGGCGGCGACTTCGGGCGGCGGCTGACGGCGCGGGGCCGGGAGGCGTGCGCCGCCGTCGCCTCGTCCCTGGCCGACATCGGCCTGATCCCCGACCTGGCCCTGGTCTCCGCTGCCGTCCGCACCCGCGAGACCTGGACGGCCATGAGCGCCCTGCTGCCGGGTTGCGAGGTCCACTTCGAGGACGCCCTCTACCTGGCGGAGGCCTCGGAAATGCGGCGAATCCTCCTGGAGGCCGGGCGGGATGCAGGCCTGATCCTGATGGTCGGCCACAATCCCGGACTGCAGGAACTCGCCGAGGACCTGATGACCGAGGCCTCGGGCCCCTCCAGCACCCTTTCTCGGATCCGGTCCGGCTTTCCCACCGCCGCCGCCGTCGCCTTCGCCTTCGACGCCAACGGCCGCGCGACCTTCGACGGCTTCTTCCAACCGGACGTCGCCGGATGACCCTGATCTACAAGATCCTGCCCCGGTCCGAATGGGATATCGCCCGGGCCGCAGGCCGGTTTCAGGGGTCGGCGGTGGACCTGGCGGACGGCTACATCCACTTCTCCACCGCAGCCCAGGCCCAGGAGACAGCGGCCCGGCACTTCGCTGGCAAGGTGGGCCTCCTGGTCCTGGAGGTCGACAGCGACGCCCTGGGCGCAGCCCTGCGCTGGGAGCCTTCCCGGGGGGGAGACCTTTTTCCCCACCTCTATGGCGACCTCCCGGTTGACGCCGTACTGCGGGTCCTGCCCGCCCCCCTCGACGCGGACGGCGCACCCCGGCTGAGGCTGGCGCCTTGAGCCGCCTGCACGACCTTGCCGCCAGCGCCCTGCGGACCCTGGATCCGGAGGACGCCCACGGGCTGACCGTCCGGGCCCTGGCCCTGGGCCTCGGCCCGGGGGCGCCGGTGCCGGATCCGATCCTCGCCACCACCATCGCCGGCCTGTCCCTCTCCAGCGCCGTGGGCCTTGCCGCCGGTTTCGACAAGAACGCCGAAGTCTTCGGACCCATGCTGGCGGCGGGCTTCGGCTTCGTGGAGTGCGGCACGGTCACGCCCCTGCCCCAGGCGGGAAATCCCCGGCCGCGGCTGTTCCGCCTCACGGGCGACAGGGCGGTGATCAACCGCATGGGCTTCAACAATGCCGGACTGGAGGCCTTCGCGGGCCGGCTCGCCCGCCCGGGTCGACCGGGTCCTGTGGGTGCCAACATCGGGGCCAACAAGGACTCGGCTGACCGCATCGGCGACTATGTGACGGGCCTGA
>JBMOEP010000463.1:0-1747 GCA_049314675.1 Phenylobacterium sp. | reverse complement strand
CGATCACGATCCCCGAAGGCGCAGGCGGAGACCTCGCGAAGCGGCAGCTTGCTGTACTCGCCGAGATTGAAGCGGTGCAGGACCCGAAGTCGCAGTTCCAGGTTTCGAAGGACACTCTTCAGGCGGCTCGCCTCATGATCGAGGCGCAGCTACCTCGAATGAAACGGTTTACCGTCTACTCGATCTACAACGAAGGAGCCGGGCGCAAGGTCAGGGAACTTGCAGATACAGGGCTCGCGAAGGATGTGGAAGCCGAGGAGCTCCCGGAGTTCGACCTCTTTCTCAACATCTCTGCGATCGCGCGAGTTGAGCGAAACATCGACAAGACGCGAGCGCAGGAGTGGGTTGTGTGCGCCGTCAACTTGGTCTACACGCTCACCGACAAGTCGAAGAAGGTGCTCACGGATACGCAGTACGCGTCAGGGACGATCACCACCCCGGCTCCCAAGCCTGGCGAGTCTCTCGACAACATGCGGAATGTGAGGAAGATCGAGAAGGAGTTCGATCCTGTTGCGAAAAAGTGGGTGTTCATCGCCGGATTCGACCCGAATGATGAATCGAGCACCAGCGCGCTGGTCAAGCAGACCATCCAGGATCCCCTCAAGGGCCTGGCTGCACGGCTCGCGCTTGCGCTGCCGATCACGACCCAGGTCACCTCACTGAATCCATCAAAGACTCAGTTCGCAGTCCGAGCCGGACAACGAAATGGCCTTTTCAAGGGCACGGAGGTGGTGGTTTGGTGCGAGCAGGGCGACTTCTCATACCCGATTGCTTCAGCGATCGCCGAACCCACGATGGAAAAATCCAACCTCAAAATCGTGTCATGGAACGAAGAGGATCCTGAGGCCAGGGAGATCATCGCGAAGATCAAGTCCGGAGGTATCCCCGATGATTCCAAGGGCAAGATTTGGGCGACAACCAAGGGCATTCCGCTAGAAGAGATGCTCGCTCCCTGAGGGAGCCCAGTCGGGGGACGCACCGTCCCTCCGGGAGATTCGCCGATGTTCATCGCGCTTGTGATCGTGGCTGCGGGCCTGCTTGGCTGGGCCGCCCCGGCCGTCCCGTACCCAAGTGACTTCGCCAAGACGGCGATGTCCGAGATGGTGGCCTCGTCCGAGGACGCCCGCTCCGGGATCTCGCCCGACGCGGAGGTCGGTCGGTTCGTCATCGTGATCGTGAAGGTGCCGTCGAACGACGCCCGGGGCATCGACAAGGCGCGCCAGGACGCGATGAAGCGAATCGGCGAGTACCTGGGGGCCCAGGTCGAGGCGTCGACCGAGTCCGGCTACAAGGAAAAGACCGACGCGGCCGGCAAGTCGGAATCGTCGAGCTTCTTCAAGGACTACTCGGCGGTCCGGGTGAACCAGACCCTCGGTGCGGTCGACATGATCGGACTGGGAACCCAGGACGGCCGGACGGTGGCCGGGTTCATCCTGTCCGAGGGAGCCGCCAAGCGGATGCAGGCCATCTCCGAGTGATCCGCCGCCGCGCTCAAGGCCGCGAAGGACGGCGATGCCCTCGAGGTCGAGGCGACGGGGCTCGCGATGATCGAGGAAGGCAACCAGGCCGCGGCCCAGGAGAAGGCACTCGAAGTGGCCAAGCGGACCGCCCTGGAGATGGCGATGGGGGCATCGATGGTGGGCCTGTCCGTCCTCGACCGCGACGATTCGTCCGAGACCTTCCGGCAGACCTGTTTCTCCACGACCGAAGGCAGCCTCGCGAGTTTCCGCGTGATGTCCGAGGGTGC
>JBMOEP010000462.1:0-1749 GCA_049314675.1 Phenylobacterium sp. | reverse complement strand
ACGCTCCATCCGCAACGTTAAGGCTTGATTTGGACATTTAACTTGAGTTTTCGGTTTAAATTGGCCATATATGGCCAGTGCTAAAGACATCTTCTGAAATCCTGATTGAGCTCGCGGGACGCATCAGGGCGCGACGTGTCGCCCTGGGCTGGCCGCAGGTCGAAGCGGCCTGGCGCTCTGGCGTCGCTTACAGGACCTGGCGGCGCCTGGAGACGGAAGGGCAGGCCTCGCTGGAGGATATGGTCAAGGCGGCCGTCGCCCTTCGCTGTGAGGACGCCCTCGAGGCTCTGTTTCCAATGCCTGCGGCCAGCAGCCTTGAAGCCCTTCTTGCGAAACAGGCAGCCGCGACCCGGCCACCGCGGGCAAAGGCGCCAAGGACACGCCCCAACAAGACCCCGCTCTCATGAGGCTTGTGCCTGGAACCCCCCTGGCCGCCAGCCTCGTCTTCGACGAAGTCGAGCCGGCCTTGCCTGTCGGCCGCCTCGCCATGGCCGGCGGCCTCGCGCAGCTGGAATGGTCGCCTGAACTTGTCGCCAAACCCCTGCCGGTCTCCCCCCTGCTCTACCCGCCGGAACCCGGGCTGCACCCCGCACGCAGCCGCGACTTCCTCGGCCTGCATGGCTTTCTTTCTGACAGCCTGCCGGAAGGCTGGGGCGAACTCGTCATGCGGCGGCGCCTGGGCAGACTGGGCGTCAGCTCGACCGCCTGGCGTTGGTCGGCGACAGCGGCCGCGGCGCCCTCACCTACCAGCCCGCGACTGCGCCGCCGCCGGAAGTCGACAGCCTCGACCTCGACGCCCTGGCCGCAGAATCCGCAGCGATCCTGGCTGGCGGCGAGGGACAGCTTGCCGACACCCTGGCCGCACTGGCTGGCGGCTCGGGTGGCGCGCGGCCAAAGGTCAACGTCGGCTTCGGACCCGGGGGGTACGTCTCGGTCTCCGAGGGCGAGCCCCCCGCCGGCACTGAGGCCTGGATCGTCAAGTTCCCGGCGCCGGGCGACCCGCCGGATATCGGTCCGATCGAGGCGGCGTACGCAGCCATGGCATTGGCGGCGAGGCTCGACATGGCCCTGTGCCGTCTCCTGCCCTCAAGGACCGGCCCTGACTACTTCGCGACACGCCGGTTCGACCGCCCCCATCCCGGCAGGCGCCTGCACATGGTCTCGCTGAGCGGCGCCGTAGAGGCGCCCTGGCGCACGCCCGCAAGCTACGACCTCCTGCTGCGCGCGACCCTCGCCATCACCCGTCACGCCGATGACCTTCAGGCCGCCTTCCGGCGCATGGTCTTCAATGTGCTGGCCTGCAACCGGGATGACCACACCCGGCAGCACAGTTACCTGATGGACGCGAGCGGCCAGTGGCGACTGGCGCCTTCATACGACCTGACCTTCTCGACGGGTCCCGGCGGCGAGTACTACCTCGATATCGAAGGCGAAGGCAGGAACCCGACCCGCGAGCAGGTCCGCGCCCTGGGGAAACGCCACGGCCTCCCGGCCCGTCGGATCGACAGCATCATCGACGAGGTCCGCGCCGCCCTCGCGGATTGGCCGCACTTCGCAGATGCATCCGGGGTTACCCGGGCCTCACGCGCCGAGATCCTCGCCGGCCAGCAGGCGATCGCAGCGGCGTTCTCGGCATGACAGCGGAGCTCTGAGCTTCACAAGGGAGGCTATCAGTGCACGATAGGCCGGATGCAATCGATCCTCCCTAGCTCGTTGTTCGAAGGCGTGGCGGCCGCCGCTTGCTCGGCG
>JBMOEP010000461.1:0-1750 GCA_049314675.1 Phenylobacterium sp. | reverse complement strand
GCAGGGCCAGCGTTCCCGGGCCCTCGCCGAGGTCGGAGGTGAGGCGGCGCAGAGCGTCGGCCGAGGCCCCGGCCCCCCTGGCGATCTCGGCGAAGATCTCCGCGTCATCGGCACCCGGGACGCCATGGGCCTGGCTCGCCGGGATCATCGCCCCGGCCAGGGCCCTCAGGTCGTCCAACTCGGGCGGCGAAAGGGGGGCGGTCATGGCGGGCTCAATCGAACAGGTTGGCCAGGCGCGACTTGATCGCGTCGGCGACATAGAGGGCCAGGGCCTGGATGGTCGAGGTGGGGTTCACCCCCGCCGAGGTCACGAAGACGCTGCCGTCGATGATGAAGAGGTTCTTCACGTCGTGGCTGCGACCCCATTCGTTCACGACCGAGGTCCGGGGGTCGAGGCCCATGCGCGCCGTGCCCATCAGGTGCCAGCCGCCGATGGACAGGGGCGACTCCGAATGCACATGCACGGCGCCCGCCGCCTTCAGGACCTCGCTCGCCCGGTCGATGGCGAAGGCCAGCATGCGCCGGCTGTTGTCGCTGAGGGTGTAGTCGATGCGCGGCGCGGGGATGCCATGGGCGTCCTTCAGGTCGGGATCGAGGGTGACGCGATTGTGCAGTTCCGGCAGGTCCTCGCAGATGGCCACCATGCCGGTGGTCTTCTGGTGCAGCCGGCGGTAGGCCTCGTGGTGGCCGGCGCCGATGGGCAACTGGCCCCGGCCCATGCCAGACAGGGCGGTCATCACCGGACCCTGGCCCCGAGAGAACTCGTAGGTGAAGCCGCGCACAAAGCCCCGGCCCAGGTCCGTCTCGTAGAATTCCTGGCTCCACAGGCCATTGGACGGGCCCCGCCCACCGTCGAGGGTCTCCTCGAACAGGCCGGAAATATAGGCGTAAGGGTGGAACATCAGGTTCCGGCCCACAAGGCCGCTGGAGTTGGCGAGGCCATCCGGGAAGCGCTCTGAGGTCGAGTTGAGCAGCAGGCGGGGGGTGCCGATCCCATTACAGGCCAGTATCACCACCTCAGCGCCCAGGAACCGTTCCACCCCCTCGGCGTCGTAATAGACCACACCGGTCGCCCGGCCCTCCTCGTTGATGGTGATCTCGCGCACCCGGCAGCGGGTCCGGACCTCGACCCCGGCCCGGCGGGCGAGGGGCCAGTAGGTGATATCCGTGCTGGCCTTGGCGCCCTGGGCGCAGCCGTGCAGGCAGTGGCCGAGATTGATGCAGGGCGCGCGGCCCCCGTGCGATTCCGTGGCAACGGTGCTGTCCGAGGGCCACCAGTGCCAGCCTTTGGCGTTGAAGCCCCGCGCCACCGCCGCCCCGGCCCGCCCGAGGGGAATCGGCTTCATCCGCTCCGGCCGCGGCGGGTTGGCCGGATCCCCCTGGAGGCCCGAGACCCCCATGATCCGGTCATTCTCGTCGTAGAAGGGCTCGAGCGTGGCGTAGTCGATGGGCCAGTCCTCGCCCACGTCATCCAGGCTGCGCACCTGGAAGTCCGAGGGATGGAACCGGGGAAAGTGGCCCGCATAGAGCACCGTCCCGCCGCCAACGCCGTTGAAGTTGGCGATCTTGATCGGCGAGTTGTCCTCGTTGATCGGGTAGTCGCCCGGGTTCCGCCTCTGGTTGGGGTTGAAGCTGAAGTCCGACATGGCCCTCAGCTCCCAGTCCCGCCCCGTGCTGGGATAGCGAGCGGGATCGGGCCAGTCGCCCTGCTCCAGGCAGACGATGTGCATGCGGGTGTCGGACAGGCTCC
>JBMOEP010000460.1:0-1754 GCA_049314675.1 Phenylobacterium sp. | reverse complement strand
GCGCCACGCCCCCTGGGAGGAGAGACGAGTTGCATTATCAAGAATTGAAGACGGCCTGGAACGAACTGACCGCGCCGGGCGCGCCCTTTGAACTCACGGTGCAGGAGGTCCGCGGCGCTCCGCTGAGGGTCTACAAGAACGCACCGCCCAACGTCCGCGCCGTCTGGCTCTCCACTACCGTCTTCGCGGATCGCACCTACATCGTCTTCGAAGGCGAGCGGGTCACCTACGGCGAGGCCCACCTCGCGGTCGCCAGCGTCGCCAACTGGCTGGCCGCCCGGGGCGTGAAGCGGGGCGACCGCGTCGCCATCGCCATGCGCAATTACCCGGAGTGGATGCTGATCTACTGGGCCTGCGTCTCCACCGGGATCACGGTGGTGGGCATGAACGCCTGGTGGACTTCTGAAGAGATGTCCTACGGGTTCAACGATGCCCAGCCCAAGGTCGCCTTTGTCGATCCCGAGCGCATGGCCCGGATCGCCGGGCGACCGGAAATGGTCGCTGGCATGACCCTCGTGGCCGTGCGGGCCCCGGCCACGGAAGGCTACGTTCCCTGGTCGGATGTCATCGCCACCGGCGGCGACCTGGCTACGGCGGAAATCGATCCTGATGACGACGCCTGCATCTTCTACACCTCCGGCACAACTGGCTTCCCGAAGGGCGCGCAGCTGACCCATCGGGGCTGCGTCGCCAACCTCTTCAACATGATGTTCTCAGGTCAGGCCCAGGCCCTGGCGACCCAGCGCGGCACGGGCGTGGTTCCTGACCCCAATGCGCCGGTCGCGGTTCCAGTCGCCCTGCTGACCACGCCGCTGTTCCACGTGACCGCTAACAACTGCGGTGCCTACGCTACGACGGCGGCGGGCGGCACCATGGTGCTTATGCACAAGTGGGACGCTGGCGAGGCCCTGCGGATCATCGAGGCCGAGAAGGTCACCTCCATGAGCGGTGTGCCCACAATGGCCCGGGAGGTCATCACCCACCCGGACTTTGCGACACGCGACACCTCGAGCCTCCTGAGCCTCGGTGGTGGCGGTGCCCAGGTGCCTCCCGACCTGGTCCAGAAGATCGACTCCCAGGTCAAGACCGCCCGGCCGAACACCGGCTACGGCATGACCGAGACCTGCGGCATCATCACGGCGATCGCGGCGGACTTCTTCGTGGACCGTCCCGACAGTGCGGGTCCGGCCATGCCGGCCTTCGAGGCCCGGTGCGTGGACGATGACGGGAACACCGTGGCCCTGGGCCAGGTCGGAGAGCTCTGGGTCCGCGGTTCGCCGGTGATCAAGGGCTATATCAACCGTCCCGAGGCGACAGCCGAGAGCATCACTGACGGCTGGCTGCATACGGGCGACATCGCCCGGATGGACGATGACGGCTTCATCTACATTGTGGACCGGAAGAAGGACATGGTCCTGCGGGGCGGCGAGAACATCTACTGCGCCGAGGTGGAGGCCAACCTCTACCGACATCCCGCAGTGGCCGAGTGCTCGGTGTTTGGTGTGCCGGACGAACGTCTCGGCGAGGAGGTTGGGGTCGCCCTGGTCCTTCGACCTGGGTATTCCACCACCCCAGACGAACTGCGCGAGCACTGCGCGACGATCGCCGCCAAGCACAAGGTTCCCAGGTACATCTGGATCCAGAAGGAAGCCTTGCCCCAGAACGCCAGCGGCAAGTTCCTCAAGCGCGAGCTGAGGGACACCCTGAAGCTTTCGGACGCGGGCTGACATGAAGCGGCGTCTTGAGGGGCCAGG
>JBMOEP010000459.1:0-1759 GCA_049314675.1 Phenylobacterium sp. | reverse complement strand
GGGTTTCAATTGAAAGTTAACGCCACGCGGGCAATCTGAATCCAGGGAGCAAAGAATCGCCCCGTGGGAGAGAGTGACATGTCGACTCGCAAGTCCGGCTTCACGCGTTACAGCTCTGATCACTTCGAGCCCCAGGAGGACATGGACCTCGCCGCCCAGCGCCGCCTGCGCGGACAGCTCGAGCATATCGACTACACGGTGTTCGCCTCGAACCGCGAGGTCATCCACAGCACTCTCGGCAGCGCGGACTCCGATAAGTTCCAGAGGCTCGCCGTCGCGGCGGCCCTGGCCCGGGCCCAGTGGGTCAAGGAAGCCCTGGACATGGCCGAGCATCCCACCGGGTTCGAAACTCGCCAGGTGATGCGCCTTGCCGAGCTGCGCAGCCGCTACGAAGAGCTGTCCAGCGTCTACGAAGCCCTGCGCCGCATGGTTGAGCGCGGCTACGTCACCTACACGACGTCGGCGAGCTGACGGCCAACCGCCCTTCGGACTTGTGACGGCCGGTCAACCCGGTCCAATCTCCGGGTCACAGCCATCTCCGGAGTCCCCCCATGTCGCTAAGCCGCTCACTCAAGGGGTCTATCGCCCTCGTCACCGGGGCGGGTTCCGGCATGGGCCGCGCCACCGCCGAGATCTTTGGTGCCGAGGGTGCCCATGTCGCCGTGACCGACTTCAACGCCGGGACAGCGGAAGCAACGGCGGAAGCCATCCGGCAGGCCGGCGGCTCCGCCCAGGCCTGGACCCTGGACGTGTCCAACGCCGATCAGGTCCGCACCGTCACGGAGGCCGTCGCCGCCCGGTTCGGCGGTCTGGACATTCTGATCAACAACGCAGGCATCTCGGCCTTCAGCCCCATCGACTCCCCGGACTACGATGCCATCTGGGCGAAGTCCCTGGCGGTCATGCTCACCGCCCAACAGGTGACCATCCGCGCCGCCCTGCCCTGGCTCCGTCGGTCAAAGGCTCCGCGGATCGTCAACATCGCCTCTACGGAGGCCCTGGGTGCGACCAGCCGCGACAGCCCCTACGCCGCCGCCAAGGCGGGTGTCACCGGCCTGACCCGGGCCCTGGCGGTCGAACTGGGCAAGGAAGGGATCACGGTGAACTGCATCTGTCCCGGCCCCATCCTCACCGGGATGACCGACCGGATACCCGACGCGGACCGGGCCACCTACGCCAGGCGCCGGACCGCCCTCGGCCGCTACGGCGACCCGGCCGAGGTCGGCCACATGACCGTAAGCCTCTGCCTTCCTGCCGCCAGCTTCATTACGGGCGTCACCATCCCTGTGGATGGCGGCCTCATGGCGCGTAACGCCTGAGCCCCAGAAACAGAAAAGCCCCGGGTTCAGGAACCCGGGGCCCTCAGTCGATGGAGATCGCCAGCCACCCGAAGGCGGCTGGCGTCCTCACCTTATTTCACGCTGACTTCGACGCGCCGGGCTTCCTTGAGGTCGCCACCGCCATCGGTCGAGATCGGCTTGACCAGGTCGATACGGTCCGCAGCGACGCCAGCAGCCACGAGGGCGGCCTGGACGGTCTGGGCCCGGGACTTGGCCAGGTCCTGGTTACGTTGCACCGTGCCGGTCGGATCATGGTAGCCGGTCACGACGGCGCGGGCCGTCGGGTTTGCCGCCAGATAGGCGACGACCGGATCCAGGAGCGGCTTGCCCTCGGCGATTGTCTTGGAGACATCGACGTCGAAATACAGCCGCGCGATGGGCGGGGCCGCAGCCTCGACCACGGGAGCCGCAGCGACCGC
>JBMOEP010000458.1:0-1766 GCA_049314675.1 Phenylobacterium sp. | reverse complement strand
CCTCACCCGCATGAAGATCGACACGAGCAGGAGGCCGGCCGAGAACAGGAAGGGAATCCGCCAGCCCCAGGCATCGAAGGCGTCCGGCCCGAAATAGCGGCCCACCACCAGGCGGGTGAGGAGAATTACGAACAGGGCGGCGAAGAGGCCGAAGGCCGCGGAGGTCTGGACCCAGCTCGTCGCCCGACCCCGGCCATTGTCGGGGGCATGCTCGGCCACGTAGATGGCGGCCCCGCCGTACTCGCCTCCCAGGGCAAAGCCCTGCAGGATTCGCATGAGAACAAGAAGGGCCGGTGAGAGAAGTCCAACCTGGCTGTAGGTGGGCAGGAGGCCGATGGCCACGGTGGCCACGCCCATCAGCACGACGGTGAACAGGAAGGCGCCCTTGCGCCCGACCCGGTCGCCGATCCGCCCGAACACCAGGGCGCCAATAGGCCTGAAGAAGAAGCCGGCCCCGAAAAGCGCCAGGGCGGCGATATAGCCGGCGGCCTCGGGCAGGCCCGTGAAGAAGACCTTGGAGATGACCGTGGTCAGGCTTCCGAAGACGAAGAAATCATACCACTCGAAGGTCGTTCCCGCCGCCGAGGCCCCCACCACCGTTCTCAGGGACGGTTGTGCCGGGGTTGCAGCCTTGTCCTCGCCAGCCTTCGAATTGTCAGCAGCCGCCATGTCTTCCCCCACCTCAAGGTCGCCTGAACGCCCGGTTATTAGGTTGTCGCCCGTCCCGAAATCAACGGGATCAGAAGGCGTTCTCGCCCGTGATCGCCCGGCCGAGGATCAGGGCGTGGACATCATGTGCTCCCTCGTAGGTATTCACGGTTTCCAGGTTCGAGGCGTGGCGCATGACGTGGTACTCGCCGCTGATCCCGTTGCCACCGTGGATGTCCCGGGCCTCCCGGGCGATGGCCAGGGCCTTGCCGCAGTTATTCCGCTTCATCAGGCTGATGGCCTCTGGCACCCAGGCGCCCTGGTCGATGAGCCGGCCGAGGGCGAGTGCGCCCTCGAAGCCCAGGGCGATCTCGGTCTGCATGTCGGCCAGCTTCTTCTGGACGAGTTGGCGGGCCGCGAGGGGCTTGCCGAAGACCTTGCGGGTCGCGACGTAGTCGCGGCTGGCGTGCAGGCAGAAGTCGGCGGCGCCCATGGCGCCCCAGGCAATTCCGTAGCGGGCCTTGTTCAGGCAGGAGAAGGGCCCCCGCAGGCCAGAGACGCCGGGCAGAAGCTGGTCTTCGGGAACGAAGACGTCTGACAGGGCGATCTCGCCGGTGATGGAGGCGCGCAGGGACAGCTTGTTCCGGATCTGCGGCGTGGAGAAGCCCTCCGAACCCCGGTCGACCAGGAAGCCCCGGATGGCGCCGTCCAGCTTGGCCCAGACCAGGGCGACGTCGGCGATCGGCGAATTGGTGATCCACATCTTGGCGCCGTTGAGGATGAACCCGCCGTCGGTCCGAACCGCCGTGGTGCGCATGGAGGCCGGGTCTGATCCGCCATCGGATTCGGTGAGGCCGAAGCAGCCGATGATTTCGCCCCGGGCCATGCCGGGCAGATAGCGCTGGCGCTGGGACTCAGAGCCGAAGGCGTGGATCGGATACATGACCAGGGAAGACTGGACGCTCATTGCGGAGCGGTAGCCGGAGTCGATGGCCTCGATCTCCCGGGCGATGAGGCCATAGGCGACGTGGTTTACCCCGGCGCAGCCGTAGGCCTCGGGCAGGGTCGGGTCCAGAAAGCCCAGGGCCCCCATCTCGGTCATGATCTCGCGATCAAAG
>JBMOEP010000457.1:0-1768 GCA_049314675.1 Phenylobacterium sp. | reverse complement strand
CTCGATGAAGATCCGGTCGTCGCCAAAGCTGGCCTTGGCCTCGGCGCGGACGGCAGGAAAGCCCTCCTCGACGTCCTGGCGGTTCCAGGCGACGCGAATGCCCTTGCCGCCGCCGCCGGCGGAGGCCTTGATCATCACCGGATAGCGGATGTCCTCGGCGATGCGGATGGCGTGGGCGGTGTCCTCGATCTCACCGACATGGCCCGGTACGACCGAGACATTGGCGCGGGCGGCGAACTTCTTGGACTCGATCTTGTCGCCCATGGCCTGGATGGCATGGGGATTAGGCCCGATGAAGACGATCCCTTCGTCCGCAAGACGTTGGGCGAAGCCCGCGTTCTCGGACAGGAATCCGAAGCCGGGATGGACCGCCTCGGCACCCGTCGCCCGGCAGGCCTCGACGATCTTGTCGGCTACGAGGTAGCTGGCCGAGGCCGGAGCCGGACCGATGAAGACGTTCTCGTCCGCCATTTCCACGGCCATGGAATCCGCATCGGCTTCGGAATAGACCACCACGGTGGAGATACCCATCCGCCGGCAGGTCCTGATGATCCGCACGGCGATCTCGCCGCGATTGGCAATGAGGATTTTCCTGAACATCAAGCGCCCCTTGAACAGTCCGAGCGGACCCGCGCATCGAGTACTTCCACCCGGGGCGTCCGACCATTAGATTACGGGCATGAACACGCCCGCAACCCCTCCGTCACGATTTGATCTCACGACACCCGACGCTACGGAACGCAAGCGCCTTGAGTCCAGCCTCACGAGAGAGGAGGCAGAGGTCCTGCTTAGACACGGCACCGAGGCACCGTTCTGCGGAGGCCTTCTAAACAACAAGGCCGATGGGGTCTATTGCTGCCGGCTCTGCGCCCTGCCCCTGTTCCGCGCGGGGACCAAGTTCGAGAGTGGCACAGGCTGGCCCAGCTTCTGGGAACCCATCCATCCCGCACACGTCATCGAGGTGCGCGACACCAGCTACGGCATGCTCCGGATCGAGACCCGCTGCGCCCGCTGCGATAGCCATCAGGGGCATGTCTTCCCGGATGGGCCACCGCCGACCCGCCTCCGGTACTGCATCAACTCGGTATCACTCGAGTTCACGCCGGCCGCGGCCTCGCTCCGGGATCCCCTGGGCCGGGGCGACGACATGGAGGCCCTGGCGGACTGAACCGTCAGAGGGGAATGTTGTCGTGCTTCTTCCAGGGATTGGTCAGGACCTTGCCCCTGAGGTTGCGTAGGGACCGGGCGATGCGCATGCGCGTCGAGTGCGGCGAGATGACGTCATCTATATAGCCCCGGGACGCTGCCACGAAGGGATTGGCGAAGCGGGCCTTGTACTCGGCCTCGCGGGCGGAGATGGCGTTGGGGTCGCCAATCTCGGAACGGAAGATGATTTCCACCGCGCCCTTTGACCCCATGACCGCAATCTCGGCTGACGGCCAGGCGTAATTGACGTCACCCCGGATGTGCTTGGAGCTCATCACATCGTAGGCACCGCCATAGGCCTTGCGGGTGATGAGCGTGACCTTGGGCACGGTGGCCTCGGCATAGGCGAAGAGCAGCTTGGCCCCATGGCGGATCAGGCCGCCCTGCTCCTGCTTGGTGCCGGGCATGAAACCGGGCACGTCGACCAGGGTGACCAGGGGGATGTCAAAGGCGTCGCAGAAGCGCACGAAACGCGCCGCCTTGCGGGAGGAGTCGATATCGAGCACGCCCGCCAGCACCTGGGGCTGGTTGGCCACAACGCCCACGGTCGCACCCTCGATCC
>JBMOEP010000456.1:0-1772 GCA_049314675.1 Phenylobacterium sp. | reverse complement strand
ATGTGTCCCTCGCCATCTGGATTGCGCGGCGAATGTCGGTCGGACTTCGAACATATGTCCACTACAGTAGACATTCGGCCTCAGGGTCAAGGCGCGTGAGACCGGGCGGGTCGGCGCCGCCCCTCTCACCCCGCCTTGATCAGCTCCAGCGACCGCACCCGGCTCTCTAGGTCCGGCCCCACCGCCATGACGAACAGCTCGTCCGCCCCCGTCGCCTCGGCCTTTGCGGCCAGGCCCTGGCGGACGGTGTCCGGGTCGCCGACGATGGCGCGGGCGATCACGCCGGCCAGGCGGGGGTCGTCGCGGCGGGCTTCCAGGAAGGCGAGGGCGTCCTCGATGCGGGCGAAGCGGGGGCGCTCGCCGTCGGCGCCGGGACCGTCCAGCCCGGCCAGGGCGCTGGCCCGCATGGGGGCGGCCAGGCGCTCGGCGACCTCGGCGGTCTCGGCGGCTAGGGCGATGGTGGCCACGGCGGTCCAGCCCTGGGACCGGAAGGCCGAAGGGGCGAAGGCGGCGCGATAGGCGCTCACGGCCGGCCCGCCGTCGCTGCGGGCAATGAACTCGGCGAAGACCATTCCGACCCCTGCACGCCCGGCGAAGTCGGCGGTCTCGGGCGAAGAGCAGAGCAGGAAGATATCCGGATGCGAGGGCCCCGAGGGCGAGGCGTGAATCCCCCGGGCCGGGTGGGCCTCGGTGATCGGCTCCACCCCGCCGGCGTCCAGCAGCCAGGCGTTGAGCAGTGCGAAGTACTGGGGAAAGGCCTCCGACCCCGCCGAGCGCAGGGCCCCGCCGGTCCGCCCGTCCGTGCCCAGGGCCCGGCCCACGCCCAGGTCGATACGGCCCGGCGCCAGGGCCTCCAGGGCCATGAAGACCTCGGCCACCTTCAGGGGCGAGTAGTTGACCAGCATGACCCCGCCCGAGCCCAGGCGGATGGTCTTCGTGGCCTGGGTCAGGGCGGCCATCAGGATCTCAGGCGAGGCCGAGCCCAGGCTGCGCATGTTGTGGTGCTCGGCCACCCAGAAGCGGTCATAGCCCAGCCGCTCGGCGGCCTGGGCCACGGCGATGGTCTCGCGCACGGCCTGGGCCTGGGTGGCCTCGCCGCCTACCGGCGACAGGTCGAGGACGGAGAGCCGGGCCTTCACGTCCGCTTGCCGGTCTTCTTGATCACGGCGGAGAAGGCAAACACCGTCTGCCCCTCCACGGTCATCAGCCCCCGCAGGAAGACGAGGCTGCGCCCGCCCTTCACCACCTCGCCCCGGCACTCCAGCAGGGCACCGGGCGTCACGGCCCCCACGAAGTCGGCATTCAGCGAGGCGGTGACGCTGGAGGCCTCCGTCAACTGCTCCCGGGCGAAGATGAAGATGGCGTAGTCGGCGAAGGTCATCAGGGCCCCACCGTGCATGAAGCCGCCGCCGTTCATGTGCTTGGCCTCGGTCCGCATGGCGCAGACCGGCGTCCCGGTCTCGTCGATCCGGTAGTAGAAGGGCCCGGCGTGGTCCTCGAAAGGCTCGCCCGTATAGACCGTCCAGCCCGCCCAGGGCCCATCCTCGAGCGTCTTGTGCACGAATGTCGGATAGCCCGTGTCGCCGTTGGCCATGGAAGTCCTCCCCGCGCCGCCTCCGACCACCGGAAGGCCCGCCCGACAGCCTTTGCCAAACCCCGGGCCCGGGCGCCAGAGCCTACGGATAGACGCCAAAGAGCCTACCAGACCCGCTTCACAGCGAAGTCGTCGAACCGCGTCTCATTGGACACCAGAACAAGGTCCTCAGACAGGG
>JBMOEP010000455.1:0-1772 GCA_049314675.1 Phenylobacterium sp. | reverse complement strand
GGAGCGTGAGAAGCACTACCCCTACTATGCGGGGGTCTCCTACGCCCTGTTCGAGTCCAACAAGAAGTTCTGGGCCAGCGACTACGACCACCCCTACGAGACCGCGCCCGGCAAGCCCTACCGGTGGATCCGGGGCTACCAGCTGGGCGGTCGCTCCCTCACCTGGGGCCGGCAGTCCTACCGCTGGGCGCCGCAGGACTTCGAGTCCAACCTGAAGGACGGCCACGGGGTCGACTGGCCGATCCGGTATGACGACCTCGCCCCCTGGTATGACCACGTGGAGGCCTTCGCCGGGATCAGCGGCGACTATGACGGTCTCTGCCAATTGCCGGACGGCGACTTCCTGCCGCCCTGGCCCATGAACGTGGTCGAGGAAGCGGCGAAGGCCAACATCGAGGCCGCCTTCCCCACCCGGCGCATGATCATGGGCCGGGTTGCCAACCTCAGCCGGACGACCAAGACGCACCAGGACCTCGGCCGTAAGCGCTGCGAGGGCAAGCTGGCCTGCGCCCACGGCTGCAACCTGGGCAGCTACTTCTCCACCCAGGCGGCGACGCTTCCCGCCGCCCGGGCCACGGGCAACCTGACCGTCGTGACCGACGCCGTGGTCGCCTCGGTGGAGCATGACCCCGTCCACGGCCGCGTTACCGGCGTGCGGGTGGTCGACCGCAATACCCGCGAGGGGCGCACCTATTCGGCCCGTCTGGTCTTCCTCAATGCGTCCAGCATCAACACCTCCGCCCTGCTCCTGAACTCGGTGTCGGAGGCCTTTCCGCGCGGTCTCGCCAACGGCAGCGATCAGGTGGGGCGCAACCTGATGGACCATGTCAGCACCCGGCCCATCGTCGGCCGCTGGCCGGGCTTCCAGGACCAGCACGATCCCGGCGAGCGCCCGACGGGCATCTACATCCCGCGCTACGCCAACGTCACGGAGTCGGACAAGCCCTACCTGCGCGGCTTCGGCATGCAGGGCGGGGCGGTGCGCTCCCGCCGGTCCGAGGCGCCTGGCGGCCTGCCCTGGTCCATGTCGCTCATGCCCTTCGGTGAGGTCCTGCCCAACCCCGACAACCGCGTCACCCTGTCGGCGAGCCGAAGGGACTCCTGGGGCGTGCCCGTCCCGATCATCGACGCCGCCCACGGGCGCAACGAATACCTGATGATGCGCGAGGCCGCCCGCGACGCCTGGCAGATGCTGAAGGCCGCTGGCTGCGTCGATCTCAACCGCTGGGAAGAGGCCGCCGAGCACGTCACCCCGCCCGGCGACCGAATCCACGAGATGGGCACGGCGCGCATGGGCCGGGACCCGGCCACCTCGGTGGTGAACGGCTGGGGCCAGGCGCACGAGGTTTCCAACCTCTTCCTGTCCGATGGCGCGGTCATGGCCTCCAGCGCCTCGATGAACCCCTCCCTGACCTACATGGCCCTGTCCGCCCGGGCGGCGAACCATGCGGCCGACCTCCTTCGCGACGGAGCCTTCGAATGACCGCCTACGGCCTCCAGCTCTACACCCTGCGCAAGCCCTTTGCCGCTGACCCCAAGGGGACCCTCAGTCGCATCCGCGAGATCGGTTACGACGCGGCGGAGTTCGCCGCCCCCCTGTCTATGGACTTCGCCGACCTGGGCGCCCACCTCGCCGCCATCGGCCTGGACTGCCCCTCGGTGCATGCTGGGATCGACGACATGCGGGACCGGCCCGACGCCGTCCTGTCCATGGCCCGCCACCTCGGCTGCCGCTGGATCGTCCTGCCCTTCGTCATGCCGGACCAGCGCGA
>JBMOEP010000454.1:0-1774 GCA_049314675.1 Phenylobacterium sp. | reverse complement strand
CGGCGTCTTGCGTATCCGGACCAGCCGCTCGGGAGAGTTGGAGACAATCGCGCAGCCGGGCAGGCGCAAGTAAGCCGCGAAGGTGGCCGGGCTCGCTACGGCCAGCCGCCGGAAGAGGTCGAAGGGATGGTCCAGGGCCCCGAGGCGACCCTCGAACCGGCGGGAGATATTGGCCTGATAGAACTCCCCCTCAGCGATCTGCGCCCGCACGGCCTCGACCTTGGTCCCGAAGTTCGCCCGGGGCTCCACGTCCGCTACCCGGCCGGTCGCGCTCGCGGGCGGTGGCGAGGGCGCTGCAAGCCCGGCCAGGAGGGCCGCTCGGCGTTTCGGACAGGCGCCGGGGGCTTCCTGCAGGCAAACGGTCCGGGTCTGGTGATCGAAGGCGAGGACCAGGTCGTAGAGCGCCGTCGCTGATGGCGGCCCGCCCTTGGGGCACCCCGGATCGTAGCCCAGGAGGCCAGCCACCCCGGTCCGAAGCGGAGGCGTTCCCGGGGGCGCTGTCGCCGCCTCAAGCGCGTCCACGTGCGCCTGCGCCCAGTCAAGGGCCGCCTCGGCCCGGACGTGCAAGGCCGCGGTGCGAGGGTGGGCCAGGATGTGACTCCAGCGGCCTTCGTCGCCATCCCCCAGCAGGAGCAGGGAATAGGGCGTGTCCCGAAGGCTGACGAAGGCCTCCAGCGGATGTCGCCAGGGCAGGGAAAGAAAGGCAGAGTCCATCAGCGCCTTACGTCGGTCGGAGACGCGGACAAGGCAAGGCCCCGGCGACGAATTCCGACTTCTGAGAATAATTCGCATTTACGTAGGCGGCGGTAATCGTTAGGAACGATTATCATTTTCATTCGCGTCTGAGTCTGACTCGTTATGCGTTCCCGGGACTTCGCCTTCGTCCTTGCATCCCTCGCCCTCGGCGTGGGTTCGGCGCGGGCCGAGGATGTGGCCGCGCAGGTCTCGACCCTGGTCGTCACCGCGCCAGCCGAGGAGGGCTATCTGCCCGGCCGGCTCGACACGGCCCTTCGCATCGCCGCGGAACTCCGGGACGTCCCGCAGTCCGTCGGGGTGGTGTCGTCCCAGCTGATCCGGGACCAGGCCATGCAGTCCATGGCCGATGTCCTGCGCTACATTCCGGGTGCCACCATCGGTCAGGGCGAGGGGCACCGCGATGCCCCAAGCCTGCGGGGCAATGCCTCCACGGCGGACTTCTTCGTCGATGGCGTCCGCGATGACGTCCAGTACTACCGCGACCTCTACAATACCGAGCGCGTCGAGGTGCTGCTGGGTCCCAACGCCATGATCTTTGGCCGGGGCGGCGGGGGCGGCGTGATCAATCGTGTCACCCGGGTGGCCGATGGCCGCCGCCATGTCGGCCTCAGCCTCGAGGGTGGTGACTTCGAGCACCGGCGGGTGGTGGGTGACCTCGGCGCCTCCCTGACCGATCAGCTTTCCGGCCGGATCAACCTGCTGCACGAGCGTTCCGGCAGCTATCGCGACTTCGTCAATGTCGAACGCTGGGGGGTGAACCCCTCGGCGACCTACCAAGCGGAGGGAGGGGGCACAGCAACCCTGTCCTTCGAGCGTTTCGTCGATGACCGCACCACGGACCGCGGGGCACCTGCCTTCCAGGGCCGGCCCCTCCCCATTCCCGTCGGCGCCTATTTCGGCGATCCCACCCAGAGCTGGTCCCGGGTGGAGGCCGACTCCGCCCGGCTGGCTTTCGACTTGCCGCTCCGTGACGACCTGACCCTGCGCCACCGGACGGTCTGGGGCGGCTACGACAAGG
>JBMOEP010000453.1:0-1776 GCA_049314675.1 Phenylobacterium sp. | reverse complement strand
CCCGCGCGACCGCAACGCCGAACCCCTGCCGCCCCTGGCCGCGCCGCCTCCCAAGGCGGCGGAGACCCCGCCGAAATGAACCATTTTGAGCTTCGGGAGGGCGAACTCCACTGCGAGGACGTTCCGCTGTCGCGGATTGCCGAAGCGGTTGGCACGCCGGTCTATATCTATTCCTCCGCGACCCTGGAGCGGCACTTCCTCGTCCTCGCCGAGGCCATGGCCCGGGCAGGACTCAAGGGCGAAGCGGGCGGGCCCGTCCTGATCGCCTATGCCGTCAAGGCCAACCCCAACCTGTCGGTCCTGGCCACCCTCGCCCGGCTCGGTGCCGGCGCAGATACGGTTTCGGAGGGCGAGATCCGGCGCGCCCTGGCAGCCGGCGTTCCGGCCAGCAGGATCGTCTTCTCCGGCGTCGGCAAGCAGGCCGGGGAGATCGCCTTCGCCCTCGAGGCCGGCATCTCGGAGATCAACGTGGAGTCCGAGCCCGAGATGCGGCGGGTCTCCCAGGTGGCGCAGCGGATCGGCCGTCCCGCCAGGATCGCCTTCCGGGTCAATCCGGACGTCGCCGCGGGAGGACACGCCAAGATCTCCACCGGCGGTGCCGAAGACAAGTTCGGGGTCTCCTTCTCCGAGGCCGAGCGGCTGTACGCAGAGGCCAGTTCCGATCCCTGGCTGGAGCCGGTTGGGCTGACCTGCCACATCGGCAGCCAGATCAGCGCCCTGGCGCCCATGGAGGCCGCCTTCCGACGGATGCGGGAACTGGTGGAGCGCCTGCGCGCCCGCAGCCTTACGGTCCGTCGGCTCGACCTGGGGGGCGGGCTGGGCGTTCCTTATTTCAACCAGCCGGAGCCGCCGTCACCCGCTGACTACGCGGCCATGATCGCCCGGGTCACGGACGGACTCGGGATTGGCCTCGCCTTTGAGCCTGGCCGGCTTATCGCCGCCAATGCGGGCGTCCTCCTGGCCCAGGTGCTGCACATCCACGAAAGACCAGAAGGCCGCCGATTCGTGGTTCTGGACGCCGCGATGAACGACCTGATCCGGCCGGCCATGTACGACGCCTACCACGACCTTCGCCCGGTCCATCCCCGGACTGGGGCCCTGTCCACCTTCGACGTGGTCGGCCCGGTCTGCGAGACGAGCGATACCTTCACCCGGGACCGCGACCTGCCTCCGCTTGAGGCCGGGGACCTGGTGGCCTTCATGAGCGCAGGCGCCTACGGCGCGTCGATGGCCAGCGAGTACAATAGCCGGCTCCTGGTTCCCGAGGTCCTTGTCCGGGGTTCGAACTGGGCCTTGGTGCGGCCCCGTCCCACCTACGAGGACATGCTGTCGCGCGAAGCCATGCCGCCCTGGCTGGACTAAGCCTCCGGTAGGGTGCCGATCCAGGGCAGGGTCCGGTAGGCGCCCGCCGCATCCATGCCATACCCGACGAGAAACCTGTCCGGTGCCTCCCAGGCGAAGGCATCCGGCGGACGTCGGCCCGGCCGCGACGATGGTTTCAGGGCGAAGACAACCGTCAGGACCTCAGTGGCTCCCGCCTTCAGGACCAGCGCCCTTGCGGCCTCCAGGGAGGTCCCGGTCTCCAGGACATCGTCAAGGATCAGCACCTGTCGCCCGGCAAGGGGACGCTGTAGGCCGGCGACGACGGCCCCGGTGCCGGAACTCTGGGTTCCGTCGCCGTAGGATGACATCCAGATGGCGTCGAAGCTCAGGAGCCGGCCGAGGTTGGCGAGAGCCCGGGTCAGGTCCGCGGCGAACCAGATGCCTCCGGTCAGC
>JBMOEP010000452.1:0-1778 GCA_049314675.1 Phenylobacterium sp. | reverse complement strand
TCTGGCAAAGCTCGACGCCCTGATTGAACTCAAGGAGGTCCGAGCCACGATCCTCTCGGTTGGTGAAAGGGCAGGTCCGGCGCTTGGGTCGCACTGGCGCGGCCTCCAGTCGGACTGGGCGCGATTGGCGGAGTTGGCGGCCTGGCTGCCGAGACTGGTTCATGCGGAAGAGATCGTCGGTACTCGCCTTCCAATGATACCTTCCAAAGAGGCTCAGGACCTCTCGGATCGCCTTCGTAATGCGGGCGAGGCTGTGGAGGCCGCCTTTGGCGATGCCATTGAAGCCCTGAAGTTAGACCTAGAACTTGCCTTCGAGGGGGGCGACCTACGGGAGATCCCTTGCGAACTCCTGCTTGCGACGGCGATTCAGTGGTCCGAGAAGTTTGAGTTCGTTGTTGACTGGACTGCGGCGCGGGACGGCTTGAGTTGGCTTCGGGAGCTCGGCTGTCCCCGGCTTGCCGACGGCGCCTACACCGGTGAAGTTATACCCGCCCAACTCGAGCCGACCATGGCTCTGGCGATCTTCGAGGCGAAATGGAATCGCCTTCGCACCCAAAATCCGAAGCTGGGCGAAGTCCTGGGAGATGAACTCGATCGTCTCGTCAGGCGGTTCAGAACTTCGGATAGAGACCGGATTCGGCTGGCTTCGGATCAGGTCGCCAGAGCCCATATCGATCGGCGTCCGACGGGCTCCACCGGCGCGATGGGCATCCTTGCCGATGAGCTCAGGAAGCAGCGCAACCACATGCCTGTGCGGAAGCTGATGCTTAAGGCTGGCGAAGCGGTGCAGCGCATCAAGCCCGTCTTCCTTATGAGTCCGCTCTCGGTGGCCCAGTATCTCCAGCCGATGGCCTTGGAGTTTGATCTCCTCGTCATTGACGAGGCCAGCCAGGTGCGTCCCGAGGACGCCCTCGGCGCAATCGCACGCTGCCGGCAGTTCGTGGTCGTGGGTGATGACCGCCAGTTGCCTCCCACCAACTTCTTCAACCGCATTATCAATGATGAGGGTCCGGATGACGAAGAGGATGACGTATCCGATGGCGCCCCCCGCAAAGCGGTCATCAAGGATGTTGAGAGCATCCTGAATCTCTGTGCCCCAAGATTCCCGACGCGGATGCTGAGGTGGCATTACCGCAGCGAGCATCCGGCGCTGATCGCGACCTCGAACAGAAACTTCTACGGCGGCGAACTCATGCTGCCCCCCTCAATTCTCACCGGGACGACGGACGGCCATACCGGCCTTGTCTTCCAGCCTGTACCCGAGGGCGGCTATGAGCGCGGCAAGACGGCGCGAAATGAAGTCGAGGCGGGGCTGATCGCAAGGGCGGCGCTCGAACACGCGCAGCATTACCCGGAGTTGTCCCTCGGCATCGGCACCTTTTCAGTCGCACAGCGTGACTGTATCCGCGACCAGATCGATGATCTGGCCCGGAAGCACCCGGCGCTTGAGGCTCTCATGAAGCCATCAGGCGACCGGAAGGAGCTCTTCATCAAGAACCTGGAAAACATCCAGGGCGACGAGAGGGACGTCATCTTCATTTCCGTTGGTTATGGTCGAGACGCCAACGGGAAACTCACCCAGAATTTCGGACCGGTGGGGCGTGATGGCGGCGAGCGCCGCCTGAACGTGTTGATTACCCGCGCCCGGAAACGGTGTGAGGTGTTTTCCTCCATTGTAGCAGAAGACGTTCGGCTCGACGGCGCCGGTAAGCCCGGCGTCCGGGCCCTGAAGGAGTTCCTGAAGCCGGTTTACGGCACGTCCCCGGGCGCCAGGCTTG
>JBMOEP010000451.1:0-1790 GCA_049314675.1 Phenylobacterium sp. | reverse complement strand
TGAGCGACAGAGGCGATGGCCGCCAGGTGGAAGACCGCGTCTGCATCACAGGCGGCGGCAGTCACCTGATCCGGGTCGGTCACCGAGCCCTCGATCAGCCGGACCGCCGGATCGAGGCGGCTGGCGTCTCCACTCGACAGGTCGTCCAGGACCGTCACCCGGGCACCCCCTTTGACCAGCCTGGCGGTGAGGGCCCGCCCGATAAAGCCGGCGCCCCCCGTCACCAGCACTCTTCGGGGTCCCTCAGCCACGGCTGTCCGGACCTGCCTTCAGGCGCTCCGGGAACCGCGCCTGCTGGATGGCGAGTCGGCGCACCAGCAGGGTCAGGACGTCCCCCGACCGGCGCTCGCGGATGATCGCCCCAACCACGGTCAGGAAGAGGATGACCGTGGTGGCGTAGGTGATCAGGTCTGCGCCGCGGCCCACGCCGACCAGTTGGGCCAGGCGGGTCATCTGGTCCGGATTCCAGACGAAATAGATGCCCGCCGCCGCGAACAGCATCACGGAGACCTTGAGGCCAAAGAAGGTGAACTTTCTGACGGCCGCCACGAACAGGACGAAGAGGAACAGGCCCGTTGCGATCAGGGAGACGATCATGACCGCGCCCCAAACAGCATGTCCTCGAGGATGCGGACCGAGTTCGAGATCTTCTGGCCCTTGGCCAGGGAGTACTCGGAATAGGTGATGGTCACCGGATGCTCCCGCCAGTTCAGGCGAAGGCGCGCGATCTGAGACAGGATTTCCGAGGCGTGGGCCATGCGGTCCTGGCGGATGCGGAGCTTCTGGGCGGCCTCACGGGACAGTACCCTTAGGCCGTTGTGGGCGTCGGTCAGATTCAGGCTGGTGGTCAGGCGGGTGAAGATCACCGCCGCCTTGATCACCAGGCGTCGCGAGAAGGGCATGTTCACGGTCGCGCCCAGGAAGCGCGAGCCCAGCACGGCGTCCAGGCCCTCGGCGCGGCAGCGGGCGACCATGTCGAGGGCCTCGCTCACGTCATGCTGGCCGTCGGCGTCGAAGGTCACCAGATGGGCGGCACCTTGCGCCAGGGCGAAGTCGATGCCGGTCTGCAGGGCCGCGCCCTGACCCCGGTTGACCAGATGGGTCGCCACGCAGGCACCGCCGGCCAGGGCCTGGTCGCCGGTATCGTCCGCCGATCCATCATCGACGACGACGACCTGGGCGTGGGGCGTGACGCCGCGCACGACCTCCGCGATCATGGGGCCTTCATTGAAGGCGGCGATCACGAACCAGAGGGTGTTATCCCGGGACATGGCTTCCGAGCGGCTTCCTGGCGACGGCGCCCAAAGGCCGCCCCCTCAGCCGGGGTGTAAGCCGTGCCTCCCGCCGGGAGCAAGAGACTTCGTCCCCGCACCTGAGCCTTCAACCGGGTTCCATCAGCCCTTCGAGCCGTCCGGCGGCCTCGCGCACCGCCGCCTGGGAGGCCTTGAGCTGGGTCTCCAGGTTGCGGGCGTGGCGGCGCAGGTCCTGGCAGGTCCGGGTGAGCGAATCCACATGATCCTTCATCTCGCCGATCGTGCCGTAGAGGGACTGGATCCGCGCCTCGAGGGTCGCGACGATCTCCCGCGTCTCCTTCAGGGTCTGCTCCAGGAAGGCGGCACGGAGTTCACCCTCCAGTCGCGTCTCCTCGACGGTCTTCTCCAGGAAGGCGGCGCGGAGCTCGCCCTCCTGCCGCGTCTCCTCGACGGTCTTCTCCAGGAAGGCGGCGCGGAGCTCGCCCTCCAGTCGCGTCTCCTCGACGGTCTTCTCCAGGAAGGCGGCGCGGAGCTCGC
>JBMOEP010000450.1:0-1793 GCA_049314675.1 Phenylobacterium sp. | reverse complement strand
GATGTCTATGTCGAGGCCTTCCTGTCCCGGGCGCGGCACATCGAGGTCCAGGTCCTGGGCGACCGGACCGGCGACGTGACCCACCTTGGCGAGCGCGAATGCAGCGTCCAGCGCCGGTTCCAGAAGGTGGTGGAGATCGCCCCGGCCCCCGGCCTCGATCCGGACCTGCGCCGGCGGATCCTCGACGCCGCCCTCCGGCTCGCCCGCAGCGTCGGGTACACGAGCCTGGGGACCTTCGAGTTCCTGGTCGACGCCTCCGGCGCGCCGGCGGACCCGCCCTTCGTCTTCATCGAGGCCAATGCCCGCCTCCAGGTCGAACACACGGTCACCGAAGCGATCACCGGGGTCGACCTTGTGCAGGCGCAGATCCGGCTGGCGGAGGGCGCGACCCTCGCCGAACTTGGACTTCCCGACCCCGGCCTCCCGTCTCCGGCCCGTTTTGCCATCCAGGCCCGAGTGAACCTGGAGACCCTGGCCCCCGATGGGTCGGTGCGTCCCACCAGCGGGGTCCTCACCGCCTACGAGGCCCCCAGCGGTCCGGGCGTGCGCACGGATGGCTTCGGCTATGCCGGATACCGGACCAGCACCGCCTTCGACTCCCTTCTGGCCAAGGTGATCTGCAGCGCGGACGGCGCCGACGCCGGGCCGGCGGTCGCACGGTCCCTGCGGGCCCTGTCGGAATTCCGGCTCGAGGGGGTGGCCACCAATATCGGCCTGCTTCGCAACATCCTGCGCCATCCCGACTTCGTCGCCGGGGCGGTGCATACGCGCTGGCTCGACGAGAATGTCGCAGAGCTGGCCGCGCCGGACGAGACGGCGGTCAGCCGCTATGCAGCCCTGTCGCGAAAGGGTGCCCCGGATACGACGGGCGGATTCGCGGGGGCGCGGGTGAACACCCGCGACCCCCTCGCCCTCTTCAAGCACGACGCGGACGTCAAGTCGGCCCAGGCGGCGACGGTGGAGACCGGACCCGACCTGGAGACCGAGGCGGTGGGCCCGGACGGGTCGGTGGGAGTCGGCTCGCCGATCCAGGGGACCATCACCGCCATCGACGTCGCCATCGACGACCAGGTCCGCAAGGGCCAGCAGGTGGCCATCGTCGAGGCGATGAAGATGGAGCACGTCATTACGGCCGACCGGGACGGCGTGGTCCGGGCTGTAACCATGTCCGTCGGCGACGTGGTCCGGGAAGGCTATCCCATCGTCTTCATCGAGGAGGCCGAGGTCTCCGGTGCCCGGATCGAGGGGGCGGTGCGCCTCGACCCCGACTTCATCCGTCCCGACCTGCAGGAAAACCTCGACCGGCATGCCTACACCCTGGACGAGAACCGTCCCGAGGTGGTGGCCAAGCGCCATGCCCGGGGCTACCGCATGGTCCGCGAGAGCATTGACCAGCTGATGGACGCCGGC
Organism: Phenylobacterium sp.; assembly: GCA_049314675.1. Taxonomy (GTDB): domain Bacteria; phylum Pseudomonadota; class Alphaproteobacteria; order Caulobacterales; family Caulobacteraceae; genus Phenylobacterium. Next base: position 383 of record JBMOEP010000450.1, on the reverse strand, counting down.
TCCTTCAAGGAATACTGGCCCCTGATCGTCGCCCGCCAGCACCGGCGCGCCGACATGGAGACCCTGCGGCGGACCACGCCCGGCGACGGCGTGGTGGCCGGTATCGGCGCCATCAACGGCGAGCATTTCGGGCCCGAGCAGAGCCGGGCCATGGTGGTGGCCTACGACTACACGGTCCTCGCCGGCACCCAGGGCGGACGCAATCACTACAAGCAGGACCGGATGTTCGACCTGGCCAAGCGCCTGCGGCTCCCCGTGATCCTGTTCGGCGAGGGCGGCGGCGGGCGTCCGGGCGACGATTCCACCGGGCCAGGCGTGGCCTTCGATACGTCGACCTTCACCCAATACGCCCAGCTCAGCGGCCTAGTGCCCCTGGTGGCCAT
>JBMOEP010000449.1:0-1806 GCA_049314675.1 Phenylobacterium sp. | reverse complement strand
TGCTCCAGCAGATTGTGCAGGGCGAAGAACTCCGGCCCCCGCACGTTCCAGTGATAGCCGTGCGTCTTCAGATAGACCGCATAGGCGTCGGCCAGCACGCGCGTCAGCTGCTCGGCGACATCGCCGTTGCAGTGGAGGACGACGTCGCAACCGGCGGAAAGGCTGCGTCGGGCACGCTCGGTCAGGGTTCCGGAAAGCGCCTTCATGGACAGGTCGTCGCTCATGACCAGGCCCGAGAAGCCAAGCCGGCGCCGAAGGACCCCCTCGATCACCGCCCGGGAAGTTGTCGCTGGCCGCCGGGAGTCCAGGGCCCGGTAGAGCACGTGGGCGGTCATGGCCAGGGGCATATCCGACAGGGCCTCGAAGGGCGCGAAGTCGATTGTTTCCAGGCTTTCGGCCGAAGCCTCGACCACAGGAAGGTCGAAATGGCTGTCTGCGGCGGCGCGCCCATGCCCCGGGATGTGCTTGATCACCGGCAGGACACCGCCGGCGATGAGGCCCTCGGCCACCGCCCGGCCCAGGCGGGACACGGTTTCCGGCGTCGACCCATAGGCGCGGTCACCGATGATGTCGTGGGCGCCGGGCTGGGGGACATCAAGGACCGGCGCGCAGTCGACATTGACCCCAAGTCGGAAGAGGTCGTCAGCCATGAGCCGAGCACCAAGCCGCGCCGCCTCGCGCTGGATCTCCGCGCCCCCGGAAAGGCGGCCGAAGACACCGCCCGGCGGATAACGCCGCCAGTGCGGCGGGCCAAACCTTTGTACGCGCCCACCCTCCTGGTCGATCAGGACCGGGGCATTGTCACGCCCGACCGTGGCCCTCAGGTCGTCGATGAGGCGACGGACCTGGTCAGGAGACTGGATGTTCCGGGCGAAGAGAATGAACCCCCAGGGCTGGACATCCCGGAAGAAGGCCGCCTCGGGGGCTGAGAGTTCCGGCCCTTCACAGCCGTAGATGGCCGCCGATGCGTTCATCTCACGAAGCACGACTTCCCGGCCGCCTTCAGCCGCTCGCAAAAGGCGGTCGCCGAGGCCCGGTCGGGGAAGCCCGTCACCGTGGTGCGGTAGAGGGTGGAGCCCTCGCGCTCGATCTTCTCGACCCGTTTGCCCCTGCCCTCGCCGCCGGCGCGGCTCACGGCAGCACTCCATTCCTGCGATGCGATGGCCTCGGACGAGAAGGCACCGATCTGGACAACGGCCCCGCCGCCAGGGCTGGCGGGCGAAGGCGCGGGCTTGGTTGGGGGCTTCTCAACGGGTTTAACCGCTGGCGTCTCCGCGGGCCTTACGGGCGCCGGCGCAGGCTTCGGAAGAACAGTCACCGGTGCGGGAGGCGGCGAGGCGGTGGCGGTCGGCGGGACGGCGGTTACAGGCTTCACCGTCGCCTGGGCAGGCGGCGGAAGGGGGGCCTGGACCGGGGGCGCCAGCGGCCTGGGAAGCGGCTGCTCTGGCGGCGGTGTGAAGTTGGGCTGGGACGGAGAAGGCTCGCCGTCCGCCTGCTGGTAGATCTTCAGCCCCGCCGCGGGGTCGACAGCGGTCGTTCCGCCGGCCGGGGGCGCCGCCCGCAGGTCGCCTACAGGAGTCCCAATGGTCTTCGGCGCCCGGGCACCCTGGGAAAGACCGCCCCGATAGAAGGCGAAGAGCGCCGCAGCCAGCGCGAGCAGGAGCAGGATGGACAGGATCAGGGTCAGGGGCGCAGGGCCCCGGGGCGCCGGTGCCTCGCGGCGATCGAAGGCGAGAGGCTCATCCTGCGGCGACCCGCCGCGGCGATCGTAATCAGACATGGCCGTTGCTGTCCCCAGCGCGCGAA
>JBMOEP010000448.1:0-1815 GCA_049314675.1 Phenylobacterium sp. | reverse complement strand
CCCGGTACACCAGCACCAGCTCATGCCGCGACCGGTAGAGCGAGCCCATGCCGGCGTTGGACTTGTTCCAGACACAGAAGTTGAGGAGGTCGCCATAGACCTCGTCCCCGGCCCACTGCAGGTCCTGGAGATGCCGCCAGTCCATGCAGACGAAGTGCACGGCCCCCGGCCGCGAGACCCCGGCGCAGGCGCCCAGGGAGGCCTTCAGGAAGGCCCGGAACTCACTTGCGGACATCTCTCCGGAGGCCATGGCGAACTCCCTGTGCCGGGAGGTGACGTTGGCGTGGCCTTGGATGCGCACATTGTAGGGCGGGTCCAGGAAGGCGGCGTCCACCTGGCCAGCTTCCCCGATCACCTCGGCGAGGAAGCCGGGATCCCGGCAGTCGCCGCAGCCGATCCAGTGCTCGCCCAGGACCCAGATGTCCCCAAGCCGGGTGATGGCGGCCTCGGGCAACTCGGGGATGACCTCGTCCTCGACATCGACCTCGGAGCCGAGGATGACGTCGATCTCTCCGGGAGAGAACCCCAGGTCCTGGATCTGGATCTCGGCGGAGATGGCCGCCAGCTCGATCTTCAGGAGATCGGTGTCCCAGCCGCTGTTGAGCGCGATCTTGTTGTCGGCGATCCGGAGCGCCCGGACCTGGGCCGGGGTCAGGTCCCGCACCTCAAGGATCGGAACCGATTCCAGGCCCAGCTTGCGCGCTGCGAGGATCCGGCCGTGGCCGGCGATCACACTTAGGTCAGGGTCGACCAGGATCGGGTTGGTGAACCCGAAGCTCGAGATGCTGGCGGCGATCTGGTCGACCTGCCGCCGGGAGTGCGTCCGGGCATTGTTGGCGAACGGCTTCAGGTCATCGAGACGGGCAAGTCCAAGCCTGAGCGCAGGCTCGCTCACCGCCTTTGGGAGGGAGTGCATGTCTGGCGTTCATTTCCACACCTGTACAGGCGATCGACTCAGAAGCGAGCCTTAGCCCAAGAACAAGAATAGAACATCTTCCGGGATTCGGCACTCGACTTTGTTGCGCGACCACGCATCAGTGGTCCGGACCTCCGCCCGGCTGCGCCCGGGCTCGTCCCGGTGAGGGGCGCCGCACGCGCCCCGGTTCACCGGAGCCCCCATGCCGCTGAGGCCATCCCCCGCCCCCCTGGACCCCGCCGACCTTGCGGACCTGGAACTCGAAGGCCTGCGCAGAGCCTGGCGGGCGCGGTTCGGCGATCCGCCCACGGTCAGGTCGGTGGAGCTCCTGCGACACTGCCTCGCCTGGAGGCTCCAGGTTCCCGTCCATGGCGGCCTCGACGCTGGGCTCCGTCGCCGACTGAGGCAGGGTCCTGCGGCCGCTGCAGCCCCTTCCCTCGCCGAGGGCGCGCGGCTCCTGCGCGAGTGGGGCGGGGTCCTGCACCAGGTGGACCGCTCCGCCGGGGGCTATGACTGGCGGGGCAAGATCTATCCCAGCCTCTCGGCGGTCGCCGAGGCGATCACCGGGGTGAAGCGAAACGGGCCGAGGTTCTTTGGCCTGCGGCAGGGACCCGCCTCATGAAGCCCAGGCTCCGATGCGCCATCTACACCCGCAAGTCCTCCGAGGAGGGCCTCGACCAGCACTTCAACAGCCTCCACGCCCAGCGGGAGGCCTGCGAGGCCTATGTCCGCAGCCAGGCCGGGGAAAGCTGGAGCCTCATCAGGACCGCCTACGATGACGGCGGGTTCTCCGGCGGCTCCATGGAGCGCCCCGCCCTCGCCAGCCTCCTTTCCGACATCGCCGCAGGGCACATCGACGTGGTGGTGGTCTACAAGGTCGACCGCCTGACCCGGTCGCT
>JBMOEP010000447.1:0-1818 GCA_049314675.1 Phenylobacterium sp. | reverse complement strand
TTATACGATCTATAAGAGTTTTTCCAATGTTCTTGCCAAACCTAACTATCAGACCGCAGCCATGCTGGCCCAGGAAGTGATCGACGGTTTTGTCGGAGATGAGTACGATCAAGTGGAACTGCTCTACAACGCATTCCGCACGGTAATGACCCAGGACATCACCTTCCAGCAGCTTCTTCCGGTGGTGCCGGAAGAGAAGGAGATCTCCGACGAAACTCCGGCCGAGTTTATCTATGAACCATCAGTTGATGAACTGCTGGCGGAGATTCTGCCTAAAAATATTGAGGTGCAGATTTTTAAAGCCATGCTGGAGTCGGTAGCCGGTGAACATGGCGCCCTGCCGCGCCAGCCGGTCGATGTTGGGGGACCGGGCCTCGCCGCCGTAGGCACCCAGGTCCATCAGCGCCAGGTCATCGAACAGGATCAGGACGATGTTTGGCCGGGCGGTGGAGGAAGCCGGCGCGGGTGCGGCCTCCGCCCGGGCGGTGCCAGGGCCCAGGATCGCGAGCGCGCACGCCGCGGCACCAGCCCACAGGGTTCGAATCCGCCTGAGGGTCATGTCCGGCATCAGCGCCTCCTGCAGCAATCTATTGACACTCGATGTGTCACAAGGCCCCCCGGCAGGCAAGCCCGCTAGCCTCAGCGGTAGCGGAAGATCGGATCCTCAAGGTCGAGTACCGGCAGGACGTCCTTCTCGCTCCTGTAGTCCTGGGTGTGCCGCCATTCCGGCCTGTCTCCGGCCTTGGGCATGAGGTGGACGCCACGCATCATGTAGCCAGGGTTGAAGTCCTCCGGATCGATCCATGGGCCCAGCTTCATGTCCGCATCCTCGGGCCGCAGGGCGGGCTCGACCCGGCGCAGGCCCTTCTCGTCCATGTAGCGAAGGAGGCGGGTCACGAAGTCGCCCATGATGTCGGCGCGCAGGGTCCAGCTGGCGCGGAAATAGCCGAAGACCCAGGCCAGGTTGGGCAGGCCAGTGAACATCATGCCCCGGTAGGTGACCGACTGGGACAGGTCCACGGGCCGGCCATCCACCGAGAAGGCGATGTCGCCCAGGACATTCAGGTTGAAGCCCGTGGCCGTGATGATGATGTCGGCCTCCAGCACCTTGCCAGACTTGAGGCGGATACCTTCCGGGACGAAGCGGTCGATCTCATCCGTCACCACCCCGGCCTTGCCGGCCTTCACAGCCTGGAAGAAGTCGCCATTGGGCACGAAGGCGATGCGCTGGCGCCAGGGGGCATAGCGGGGCGTGAAGTGCTCGGCGACATAGTCCTCGCCCATCAGGCCGCGGAGCACGCCCAGAAGCTCCTCGCGCACCAGGTCCGGCTCTTCGAGGGCCCGCTTGGTCATCTGGGCACCGGTCTTCAGCATGGCCCGGCGAACGATCTCGTGGGTCCAGTCCGGATCGATTTCCAACTCCCGCAGGGTCTCGGCCAGCTCGTTGCGGTTTCGCCCCGGGGTAAAGTAGGTGGGCGAGCGCTGCAGCATGGTGACGTGCCCGGCCGTCTCCGCCAGGGCCGGGATCAGGGTGGCCGCCGTGGCGCCCGAGCCGATGACGACGATGCGCTTGCCGGCGTAGTCCAGGTCCTCGGGCCAGGTCTGGGGGTGGACCAGGCGGCCGCGGTAATCGTCCATGCCCGGCCACTCGGGCGTGTAGCCCTCGCTGTGGCGGTAGTAGCCCTGGCACATCCATAGGAAGCCGGCGGTCAGGCGGCTGCGCTGGCCGGTGTCGACGTCTTCCATCTCGACGGACCAGGCGCAGTCGGCCTCGGACCAGTCGGCGACGAATGAGGTCGCCGGCCCCTTGGCCTTCCA
>JBMOEP010000446.1:0-1822 GCA_049314675.1 Phenylobacterium sp. | reverse complement strand
CGGATCGAGCGGATCCTGCCGGTGGATCAGTTTCTTTGGTCCCCCCACCTGGAGCTGACTGCCATCTTCAGTCGCTGAGGCGACCAGGCCTGATCGCCTTGCTCCGGTGATCCGAAGCAGGCAGTCTCCGCCGCTGCGGCGTCGGGCCGCCGGTGGAGGCAGGCGGATGGCCACGGAGGCGCAGAACGAAAGTCGCGCCCTCATCCGTCGGGACCTGGCCGCCCTCTTCGCCCTGGCTGGGCCGGTGGTCATCTCCCGGCTCGGCATGATGACCATGGGGCTCAGCGACGCCATTGTCGTCGGCCGCTACTCCGCCATAGAGCTCGGCTGGCACGCCATCGCCTGGGCGCCGACGACCGTCGTCCTGGTCGTGGGCACTGCCCTGCTCGGCGGTGTTCAGGTGATGACCGCCCGGGCCATTGGCGAGGGGAGGCCTGAGGAGACTGGCGCGGTCCTGTGGCGCGGCCTCGTCTACGGCGTCTGGGTGGGGCTCATCGCCGCCGTGACCCTCTTCGCCCTTGGCCCCTTCCTCCTGGGCCTCCTTCGCCTGCCGCCTGACCTGGTCCAGGGGGCGACCCCGCCGCTGAGAGTCTTCGCCCTCTCCATGCCCCTGTTCGTCATCGGCTCCGCCCTGTCCGCCTGGCTGGAGGGACTCGGTCGTCCCCGGGTGGGCGCTGTGCTCATGTGGGTGGCCAACCTCGTCAACCTGGCGGCCCTTTTTGTCTTCGTTCCGGGGTCCTTCGGCCTGCCGGCGATGGGTGCCACAGGCGCGGCCCTGTCGACCCTGATCGCCCGCGCTGGCCTGACCCTGGCCCTTATCGTTTACGTTCTCAGGATGCCGGAAGCCCGGCTCTACGGCGTCTTCAGAAAGCCGCCAAAGACCCCATCTGCGGGGGCCGAGCAGACCCAGATCGGCCTGGGGTCAGGCGCATCGGGGTTCTTCGAGATGGCGGCCTTCGCCGGGATGAACGTCATCGCGGGTTGGCTCGGGACCCTGCAGGTGGCGACCTGGAGCATTGTGGTCAACGTCATCTCCGTGGCCTTCATGGTTCCCCTGGGCATAGCCACGGCGGTCTCGGTCCTGGTCGGCAGGGCCTATGGGGCGGGAGACGCCGAGGGCGTGCGCAGGATCAGCGCGATCGCCTATGCCGTGACCAGCGCCTTCTGCCTCGGGGTGGGCCTTGTCGTCTGGCTGGGCGCCGGCCCGATCGCCTCGGCCTATACGGTTGATCCCGGCACCCTAGCCCTGGCGGTCCCGGCACTTGTCCTGTCGGCCGCGATCATCCTTCCCGACGCCCTGCAGGTGGTGGTGGCCCAGTCCCTGCGGGCCCGTGGCGATGTCCTGATCCCCACCGTCACCCACTTCATCAGCTATGTCCTGGTGATGGCCCCCCTGGCCTGGTGGCTCGCCCTGCCAGCCGGGCGGGGCGTCAACGGCATCGTCGAGGGCGTCATGGTCGCCAGCGTGCTGTCCGCCGCCCTGCTGATGGGCCGCTTCTTCCTGCTGTCGCGAAAGGCGCTGGCGTGAGCGGGAGCGGCGACTGGTCGGACGCAGAGAACGACCGGATCGTTGCCGACTATTTCGATATGCTGGCGTCTGAGCTGGCGGGGCAGCCTTACAGCAAGGCGGGGCACAATCGGGCGCTACAGGTTGAGCTTCCCTTGCGGTCCCATAAGTCGATCGAGTTTAAACACCAGAACATCAGCGCCGTCATGCAGGCGCTGAACCAGCCCTGGATCCTCGGCTATCTCCCGGCACGTGCCTTTCAGGCCCGGCTCATTGACGCCGTCCTGCGTCGGCTCGGCAGGCATGAGACGGTAT
>JBMOEP010000445.1:0-1828 GCA_049314675.1 Phenylobacterium sp. | reverse complement strand
TCCGAGTGCGAGTTGGCCGCAACATTGGCCACCGAGAAGTCAGACGTGACGAAGGCGTGAGCCAGGGCCGCGAAGGCCAGGGCCAGGGCACCAAAGGCAGCCAGGGCCGCACCCTCCCCCGCCCCCGCCAGCAGGCCCGAGCGCCGGTACCTGCCGAGGACAGACAGCAGCACCTGGGCCAGGGACAGGACCAGGGCGAGGATCAGGGCGAAGGCACCAAACTCGGTGATCATGGTGCATACCGTCCCGGTGTGCCGTCGCCGCGCCATTCGCCCTGGGCCTTCAGGGACTCGCTGACCTGCTTGGGCATGTAGTTTTCATCGTGCTTGGCCAAGACCTGGCGGGCCTCGAAGACGCCATCCCGGCGGAAGGTTCCGGTGGCCACGATCCCCTGTCCCTCCCGGAACAGGTCCGGCAGGTCGCCCTGGTAATGGACCCGGTCGGTGGCCTGATTGTCCCTGACGGTGAACTCGACGCGTCCGTCGGCGTGCTTGACCACGCTGCCGTCGACGACAAGGCCGCCCAGTTGCACGGACCGTCCCGGCGGCGGCTTGGCGGCGTCGGCCTGGGCGGGCGTGTAGAAGTAAGAGATCGACCCGCGGAGCCCCCAGAGGGTGAGGCCCACCGCAAGGACCAGGACCGGCGCCACCGCCGCGAGGATGGTCAGCCGCCGTCTCGCCCGGGGGGATTTGGGAAGGAGACCACTCATTTCATCGGCTCCGTGCGGGCCGCCGCTTCCAGACGCCCCAGGATGTCAGGCGTGCCGGAATAGCGCCGACGGGCCTGGTCGAGGGCGGCGTCGCGCTTTGCTGCGTCCCCCAGGACGGCGTAGGAGCGAACCAGCCGGATCCAGCCCTCCGGATCATCCGGATTGGCCTGGAGGCGCTGGGCAAGCCCGGACACCATGCGCCCGATCATCTCCGAGGCTGGACCGTCGGCCACAGGCCCGGCGGGCGCCTGGGCTTCACGGATCGCCGTTTCGATGTCGGCCCGGCGGGGATCCCCGGCCGGAAGGTCCGAGGCCATCGCCTGGAGGTCCCGGACCCCGCCCACACGGTCGCCCGACGCCGCCCTGGCCCGGGCGAGATGGAAACGGGAGACGAGAGAGCCGGGCGCGAGGCGAAGGGCCGTGACAAGAGCCTCCCGGGCGTCGGGGGTCACCTCGCCCCCCGCCCCGCTGATCAGGCTGAGGCCCAGCATTTCCCAGAGGTCGGCCCGTTCCGGCGCGAGCGCGACTGCCCGGCGCAGGGCCTTGGCTGCGGCGGCCGGATTGCCGGACTGGGCTTCAGCGAGGGCGAGGAATCGGTAGCCCTCGGCCTCTGGGCGCACCTTGAGGGCCTGGCGAAGGACGGCGGCCAACTGGGGGGCTTCGAGATCGGTGAGAGGGCTGGACCGCCAGGCGTCGACCCGCTGTTGCAGGGGCTGGTCCGGCAATGCGGGCTGACCCACGACGAGGTAGCCGGCGAGGGCCAGGACACCGACGGCGGCTGCCGCCGCAAGGACGACGGGTCTTTGTGCCTCAGACGCCGTCCAGCCGGCCTGCGGGCCCTCTGCGGCCGCCAACAGGCGCCGTCCGGCCTCGGCGCGGGTGGCATCCCGTTCTCCAGCCTCCATCAGGCCGCGTTCGGCAAGATCATCAATTTCGGTCAGCTGACGGCGATAGACGTCGAGAGTCGGGTCTGCGAGGCCGGATTCCGCGGCGGACCGGGCTGCCCTGAGGAAGATGACTGCCGCAGCGGCGACCGAGAGCAGGCCCGCTGCCGTCCAGAAAACGACCATTGGCGCCGTTTAGCTGGTTTGGCGCGGAAGGGCGAGGGGTCCCGTGGCG
>JBMOEP010000444.1:0-1832 GCA_049314675.1 Phenylobacterium sp. | reverse complement strand
CCATCTCCCGCACGGTCAGCGTGGCGCTCACCCGCCGCAGGGTCAGCCGGGCCTTTACCCGGGTTGCCTCAGGCTGCAGGTCGAAGTCCAGGTGGACCTCATCCACGAGGAAGGCGGGCGGCCGATAGTCGGTCAGGCGGATCGGGGCGGGGGTTTCTGTGCGCATCCCTGCGATTTAGGCCATCCGCAGGCCGAGTGGGAGGGGCGGGACGCAAGGAAAGACTCGCCATCGGCGGTCTTCGTGTCCGAAGTTCCGGCGACCTGGAAATGAGGCATACCCCATGATCAAGCTCACCTTCGCCCTCGTCCGCCTGCCGCACCTGACGCGGGAGCAGTTCCAGGACTACTGGCTCAACACCCACGGCCCCCTGGTGGCCAGCGTGAAGGACGCCCTGCGCATCCGCCGCTACGTCCAGCTGCACTCCCTGGACGAGACGCTCAGCGCCGGCATCCGCGCCAGCCGTAACGCCCCGCCCCAGTTCGATGGGGTGGCCCAGCTCTGGTACGACAACCTTGAAGACCTCGCCGCCCTGGCCGGCAACCCCGCCGCCCGCGAGGCCGGCCGCCTGCTGCTCGAAGACGAGAAGACCTTCATCGACCTTCCGAAGAGCCCCCTCTGGTGGGGCGAGGAAAAGGTGATCATCGGCGGGTGACGGCGCCCGGCGCGAATTGTGCGCCCAAGGGGGAGATCCCCGCGAAGCGCAGTGAGGGGGTCAACGGCGGCTTGGCCCTCAGGCGTTCGCCGGCGGGTCTTCCAGCCAATTCTGTAGAAGCGCCAGGATCTGGTCGCCCGGGTTGTAGCCCCGGGTGACGACGCCGTAGGTCCCCTCCTGGCCCGGGCCGGCCACCAGGGTGGGGAAGCCCGTCACGCCGGCGCGCTGAGAGACCCCGTAGTCGGCCCAGGTCTCGTGCTTCAGCTCATCGCTGTTGAAGTCAGCCAGGAAGGACTCGGGCTCCACCCCGTAGTCGGCAGCCAGCTCGGCCAACACCTCGGGGCGGGTGATGTTGCGGTCCTCGGCGTAGAAGGCCCTCTGGAGCCGGCCCAGATAGGCGATGGCCCCCTCGGGGTTGTCGCGCCGTACCCGCACCACGGCCCGGGCGGCGGGGTCGGTGTCGTAGAGGAAGCCGGGATCGTCCAGCACCGCCCCTCCAAAGGGCAGGCCTGTGGCCTCGGTGATATGGGTCCAGTGGCCGCGCAGGCTGTCCTTGGCCTCCTGGGTCATGGGGGTCTCTGTACCGGGGCGCAGGCCCCCCATGATGAGCCGCACGGGCAGGGCCCGGCCGAAGGCGCGGCGGATGTCCTCCATCACTGGCGAGAAGCCGTAGCACCAGGAGCACATGGGATCGGCGAAGTAGATGAGGTGCGGCGCGGTCATTTCGGGCCTCGGGCGTTCCGGTCCGGGACAGCCTACATGGACCTGGGAAGCAGGGCTATTGCGGCTCGGGGGCGCCGCGCAGGGCCGGCACGGTTGTGTCTGCCGGGACCTCTGGCGGTGATGAACCCGGGTCGAAGGCGGCACCCATCAGGGGGGCGTTACGGGTCAGGCGCTCGGCGGCGACCGGGCAGGCCTGGGGCAGGGTCCATCCCATCCATTGCTGGGCAACCGAGCGGGTCGGCAGGTTGGCGGCGGGCGCCCAGACGGCGCGGCCCTTGGCGATGGCCGCCTCTCCCCGAGGGCGCAGGGGGGACAGGCTGGCCTGCTCCGCGGCCTGGAGGGCGGATGTGAACAGCTTGAGGTGGGCCTGTGCCTGGACCTGCTGGTCACCATAGACCCTGAGGTCGTCCTGGAGGGACGAGCCGGGCCGCCGGTAGGTCTTTTCGATCCGGGTAA
>JBMOEP010000443.1:0-1838 GCA_049314675.1 Phenylobacterium sp. | reverse complement strand
CCTCGCCGTCATCCTGGGCCTGTGCTGGGCCCTGTCCGAGAACCGCCGGGTCTTTCCCTGGAAGCTGGCGGCCGGCGCCCTCCTGATCCAGCTCCTGCTGGTCCTGGGCCTCTTCGGCCTGCCGCCCCTGCGCGCCGTGGTGGCCGCCCTCGGCCAGGGCGTGGAGGCCCTCGCCGCCGCCACCCAGGCGGGCGTCACCTTTGTCTTCGGCTACCTGGCGGGGGGGGAGGGGCAGCCCTATCCCGTCGCCAACGCCGGTGCCCTCTTCGTCTTCGCCTTCCGCGTCCTACCCGTCATCCTGGTGGTCTGCGCCCTGGCGGCCCTGCTCTGGCACTGGGGCATCCTCAAGGTCCTCACCCGGGGCTTCGGCTTCATCTTCGAGAAGACCATGGGCCTGCGCGGCCCGCCCGCCCTGGCCGTGGCCGCCACCATCTTCATGGGCCAGGTCGAGGGCCCCATCTTCATCCGCGGCTACCTCTCCCGCCTCAGCCGCTCCGAGCTCTTCATGCTTATCACCGTGGGCATGAGCTGCGTGGCCGGATCGACCATGGTGGCCTACGCTGCCATCTTGAAGGACGTCCTGCCCAACGCCGCGGCCCACGTCATCACCGCCTCCATCATCTCGGCGCCAGCCGGGGTGCTCCTGGCCCGCATCCTTGCCCCCCGTGATGTCGCCGCAGAGCAGGCTGATCCCCTAGAGACCGGTCCGGACAAGGCCTACGAGAGCAGCATCGACGCGGTGATCCGCGGCGCCTCCGACGGCCTCCAGATCGCCCTCAACATCGCCGCCACCCTGATCGTATTCGTGGCCCTCGCCAGCATGGCGAACGGCCTCCTTGGCCTCCTGCCCGACGTGGGCGGCGCGCCCCTGACCCTCGAGCGCATCCTTGGCCTCGTCTTCGCCCCCCTGGTCTGGCTCATCGGCGTTCCCGCCGCCGACGCCCGGCTCGCCGGCTCCCTCCTGGGGGTCAAGCTGGTCCTCACCGAGTTCACCGCCTTCATCCAGCTGGGCGCGGTCCCCCTCGACGCCATCGACCCGCGTACCCGGGTGCTGATGACCTACGCCCTCTGCGGCTTCGCCAACATCGCCTCGGTGGGCATGAATGTGGCGGGCTTCTCGGTCCTGGTGCCCGAGCGCCGGTCCGAGGTCATCGGCATGGTCTGGAAGGCCATGTTCGCCGGCTTCCTCGCCACCTGCCTGTCCGCCTCGATCGTCGGCCTCCTGCCCCGCGAACTCTTCCACTGACCCGCCCACACAGGAAAACCCCCATGAAGCTCTACGACACCCCCCTCGCCCCCAATCCCCGCCGCGTGCGCTGGTTCATGGCCGAGAAGGGGATCGAGGACGTCGAGATCGTCCGCGTGAACATCATGGAGGGCGACCACAAGGCGCCCGACTACATCAAGCGTTTCGGCCTCGCCAACATCCCGGCCCTGGAGCTGGACGACGGCACCTGCATCACCGAGAGCCTGGCCATCTGCCGCTATCTCGAGAGCCGCTACCCGCAGGGCAACCTGTTCGGCGCCACCCCCGAGGAGAGCGCCCTCATCGAGATGTGGACCCGCCGGGGCGAGCTCTTGGTGGCCTGGCCCCTGATGCTGGCCGTCCGCCACACCCACCCGGCCCTGGCCCGGCTCGAGACCCAGGTCCCCGCCATCGCCGACGCCAACCGCACGGCGGGCCTGCGCGGCCTGAAGATCCTCGACCGCCAGCTGCAGGACCACGAATGGCTAGCCGGCGAGCGCCTGACCATCGCCGACATCGTCGCCTTCATCGGCGTCGACTTCACCCGCATGATCAAGCTGGAGATCCCGGAGGAACTGACCGGCGTCACCCG
>JBMOEP010000442.1:0-1846 GCA_049314675.1 Phenylobacterium sp. | reverse complement strand
GCCTATGGATGATCGTCCAGACGGCGGGCTGGGTCTGACGGCTGTCGAGGGTGTCCGGGCAGGCCCGGTTGACCCCTCCGGCTCAGGTTCCGAGGGCGGCGTAGAGGCGCCGGGGCGTGATCTCGCGGACATTGGGCGTACCGGCGCCCGGGACGCTGCCGTTGAGGTTCTGGATCATGCCCACGAAGACGATGTCGTTCGTCGGGTCGATCCAGAACCAGGTACCGAAGGCCCCACCCCAGTAGAAGGTGTCCTTGCCGTGGGGCGTGGCGGCGGCGGCCGGGTCCTCGATGACGGCGAAGTCCAGGCCAAAGCCCACGCCCGCCTGGGACGGACCGTAGAGGTCCACCGTCAAACCTGGCGCGAGGACGCTGCGCCGCATGAGGCGGACCGTCTCCGGCTTCAGGATCCGCGCGCCCTCCAGGGCCCCGCCGTCCAGCAGGGCCTGGGCGAAGCGGAAATAGTCCCCGGCCGTGGACAGGAGGCCCCCGCCCCCGGACAGGAAGACCGGCGGCGTGACCGGTATGGCCTGCGGCGGACCGGCGACGATCCGGCCTTCCTTGTAGATATGAATGCGGGCCACCCGGGGCGCCTTCTCCGGCGAGACATGGAACCCGGTGTCCGGCATCTTCAGGGGGCCGAAGACATGCTGCGCCAGGTAGGCGTCGAGGCGCTGGCCCGACAGCCGCTCGACCACATGGCCCTGGATGTCGACGCTGGGACCGTACCGCCAGTCGGTCCCGGGCTGGGCAGCCAGGGGCAGGGCGGCGAGCCGGCGGATCATCTCCTTCAGGTCGCCGGACCGCAGGCCCGCCTGGGCGTAGCCGGCGCTGACGTCGAAGCCGGCGGTGTGGCTCATCAGCTGGGCCATGGTCATGGGCGAGGCCTGGGGAACGAGGCTCCCGTCCGGCGCCTTCACCTTGAGGCCGGCGAACTCAGGAATATGCCGGGCGACGGGGTCGTCCAGCTTCCAGAGCCCCTTCTCCCAGAGCTGCATCATCGCCACGCCGACCACCGGCTTGGTCATGGAGGCGATCCGCCAGATGGTGTCGGGCCGGGCCGGAGCACCGGTCTCGACGTCGGCGAGGCCTCGGGTCTCGAAGTGGATCACCTTCCCCTTCCGCGCGGCCAGGGTGGTGACCCCGGCCAGCTGGCCCCCGTCCACCATGGCCTGCAGGTCGTTGGAGAGGGCCTTCAGCCGGGCCGGATCGAAGCCGGCGGTGCGGGGATCCGCGAGAGGCAGGGCCGGGGCTGCGGCGAAGGATCCGCCCGGGAGACCGGCGGCGAGGACGGGCGAAGCGGCGGCGGCGGCGAGAAGCTTGCGGCGGGTCAGGCGCATGGGCATGGTTCCGTTCATGAGGACTGGCGCGTCATGTGTGATCCTGCACGCTGCAGGCCGACCGGCGCAACCTCCGGTTCGCCGGAGGCTGGGTGCCCTGCTTGCCGCGGGCCTGCTGTATGGGGCGACACCGGCCGCCGCCGCCGGGGCCTGCGCCGGGATCGCACCCGGCGAGGACCGTCCCTTACGGGACCTGGCCTATGCCGCGCCGGAGCCGGGCGTGCCTGCAGGCGCCCTCAGCCTGGACCTCTGGCCGGGGGCGAGCCCCCTTCCCGCGCCCCTGGTGGTCTTCGTCCACGGCGGGACCTGGATGCACGGCGGCAAGTACGCGGGCACAGCGGGACAGGCCCGGGCCTTCCGGTCTGCCGGTTTCGCCTACGCCACGGTGAACTACCGCCTGCTCCGGCAGGGCCCGCCGCAGGCGGCCGCCCAGGATATCGCCCGGGCCGTGGCCTTCCTGAGAGGGCAAGCCAAGGGGTGCGGGCTCGACCCCGACCGCATCATCCT
>JBMOEP010000441.1:0-1860 GCA_049314675.1 Phenylobacterium sp. | reverse complement strand
TTGCCCAGCAAGGAAAGACTGTGCGCCTGGTCACCATCAAGGACGCCGATCACAGCCCCGATCCTGACCGGGCGGATCGCTGGGCCGCCGCCCTGGGCGAAGCGGTCGCCTTCGTGTCCTCTCACATCGGTCCAGGGGTGCGCACCCCGCGCCCTTGACGCCGACAGGCTGACCCCCCGGACCGACCGGCCTAGTCCCTAGGTCCGGGGGCAACCCCAAGACTGAGACCTCTGCAGCCTACTTCAATGGGGGGGAGAGTGGTCGCGCGCCTGGGCGCAGAGCCCCGCGGGCCAGCCCCCAACGGGTGCTTCCTCAGGGAGCAGGCAAAAAAAGGGGGCGGCAGGTTTCCCCGCCGCCCCGATCCGATCGCTCGGACGAAAAGTTCGCCTTAGAAGCGCAGCCGGGCCTTCACCTGGAAGGTACGGCCGAGCACGCGGTACAGCTGTACGTCCGTATTCGCCTGACCGAAGAGACCTTCGGTGATCTGCGGCGGACGCTCATCCATGAGATTGCCAATCACGCCCGTGAGCTGGATCCGGTCATTGACGTTCCAGCGGGCCGAGACATCCACGAATGACGCCGCCGGGAGTTCGTTCTCGAAGTTCGCCGCCAACATGGTTGGCGTATAGCTCCAGCGGGCTAGGAGCTGCCAGTCATTGAGGGAGTAGGTCGCCGACAGGACCGACTTCCACTCCGGAGTGGCACCGCCAACACCCGCGTTGTTGTAGCCAACCTGTTCCGCACCGTCCACCGTATAGGTTTCCATATACGAGAACAGCTCGTTGACGTTCAATCGACCCGGGAGGGTCAGGGCGTCGAAGTCGAGGGTGTAGTCGACCTGGACGTCGTAACCCGCCGTCTCAATTTCCGAGATGTTGCCACGGGCGGTGTTCACCGAAATCAAGTTGCCAGTACCGGAATCCCGGTTGATCCGCTGACAGGCATCGCTGGCCAGGTCCTGACCGGTGTAGCACTGGCTGAGGAAGAAGCCTGCGCCCAGAGCCCCGATCGCGTCGGTGATCTTGATATTGTAGTAGTCGACGCTCGCCTTGATGTCGCCCAGCACGAAGGTTTCTGGCTGAAAGACGATCCCGGCGGTGTAGGTTTCAGCTGACTCGGGCAGCAGGTCCGGGTTGCCGAAGGCGAAGGACTGTGTCTGGGTGTTCGGCTGGGCGTAGCCCGCGTAATTGAAGCCGCCAGCCTTGGCCGAGCAGAAGGCCAGGGTCGACGCCGAGGGGTTCCGGTTGGCGTTGCAGGGGTCTACGTAGGATGGAAAGCCCTGGTCGCCCGCCTGGAAGAGTTCAAACACGTTCGGGGCGCGGACCGCCTTGTTGTAGACGCCGCGAACCCGGACCGACGAGATCGGAGCGTAGTTCATGCCGATCTTGTAAGTGGACGTGCCGCCGATGCTCGAATAGTCCGAGAAACGGTAACCCGCCTCGATCTCGAGGGATTGCACCAGGAACACGTCCTTCAGCAAAGGCACAGCGATTTCGCCGTACAGTTCACCGACGTCGATAGAACCCGCCTGGTCCTGGGTGGCGTTGAAGCCCTTGATGTTACCGGTGCGCTGCTCGTTGTCCACGCGGAAGGCGGCGCTGGACTCCCGATACTCCGCACCCACCACAACGGCCACGGGGCCGGCGGGCAGTTCGAAAGCGTTACCGCGGATGAAACCCGAGATACGGCTTTCCTCGATGTCGGTGCTTGAGAAGGTAGTGACCCGAATGAAGTCTACCATCTTCGCCGTAAGGGTGTTTTCACCGAAGACGTCGAGGGTGACGCAGCCCGGAAGGGCGGCGGAGCCCAGCGGGGCGCCCGCAGCCGTCTGGCACCCGGCCAGACCCTGGTTCAAGGCGG
>JBMOEP010000440.1:0-1881 GCA_049314675.1 Phenylobacterium sp. | reverse complement strand
GGTGAAGACGATCGGCCGGGACACGGTGGGTGCCATGCAGGCCGGCGTCTTCTGGGGCTATATCGCCCTCATCGAGGGGCTGATTGCCCGAATCAAGGCGGAGTGGGGGCGACCCATGACCGTGGTCGCCACCGGGGGGGTGGCCTCCCTCTTCCAGGGTGCCACCGACGCCATCGACCATTTTGACTCCGACCTGACCATCCGTGGCCTGCTGGAAATCCATCGCCGCAATTCAGGAGTCCGCTAAGTGGCAGGCCCGCGTCCCGACGACGAACTCGTTTTCCTGCCCCTCGGCGGGTCGGACGAGATCGGTATGAACTTCAACCTCTACGGTTACGGCCCGCCAGACCGACGGCGCTGGATCGTAGCGGACCTGGGCGTGACCTTCGGCGGGCAGGATACGCCCGGCGTCGACATCATCCTCCCGGACCCGAGCTGGATCGAGGCCCATGCCGATGATATCCTCGGGATCGTCCTGACCCACGCGCATGAGGACCACATCGGCGCCGTGGCCTGGCTCTGGCCGCGCCTGCGGGCGCCGCTTTACGCCACGCCCTTTACCGCCTTCCTCCTGCGCGAGAAGCTGCGGGAACGGAACCTCGAGGATGAGGTTGAGCTGAACATCGTGCCCCTCGGCGGGCGCGTGGTCCTGGGGCCTTTCGATGTGGAGATGGTCACCCTGACCCACTCCATCCCCGAGCCCAATGGCCTGGTCATCCGCACGCCCCTGGGGGTGGTTCTGCACACCGGCGACTGGAAGATCGACCCCAACCCCCTGCTGGGCGAGGTCACGGACACTGAGACCCTGCGCCATCTCGGCGATGAGGGCGTCCTGGCCATGATCTGCGATTCCACCAACGTCTTCGTGGAGGGGCGGGCGGGGTCCGAGGCCGACGTCCGGGAGGAACTCGTCAAGGTCATCGCCGCCCAGACTGGCCGGGTCGCCGTCGCCTGCTTTGCCTCCAACGTGGCGCGCATGGAAACTGCCATCGTCGCTGGCCGGAGGGCGGGGCGGAAGATCTGCCTGGTGGGCCGTTCGATGATCCGTATGGCTGCCGCCGCGCGCCATGTTGGCATGGACGTGGATTCCCAGGGCTTCATCTCCGAGGCCCAGGCCTCGCACCTGCCGCCCGACCAGGTCCTCCTGCTGTGCACGGGCAGCCAGGGTGAGCCGAAAGCGGCCCTCTCGCGCATTTCCGACGCCTCCCATCCCCACATCCGACTGGGGGCGGGGGATACTGTGATCTTCTCCAGCCGGGTCATCCCCGGAAACGACATCGCGATCCAGGACATGCAGAACCGGCTCGCCGAGCGCGGGGTCAGGCTCATCACCGACCGGGAGCACCCGGGCATTCACGTGTCCGGCCATCCCTGCAGGGACGAACTGGCCGACATGTACGCCTGGGCCCGGCCACAGATCTCGATACCGACCCATGGCGAACGGCGGCACCTGCTCGAGCACGCTGCCTTCGCCCGGGAGCTCCAGGTGCCACAGACGGTGGCCCTCCGGAACGGCGACATGGTGCGCCTCGCGCCGGGCCGGGCTGAGATCATCGATGAAGTCCCCGCCGGACGCATCTATATCGATGGCGGCTTCCTGACCCCCCAGGATGGCGAGCCCCTGCGCGAGCGGCGCCTTGCCGCCTCCAGCGGCGTCCTCCACGCCGCCCTGGTCATGGACGGCCGGGGCCGCATCGCCTCTGGCCCCCAGGTCCGTGCCGTCGGCCTGCCCGGGGACCCGGAGCGGCCTCTGGAAGACCTGCTGGACGACCTGGCTGACGCCGCCGAGTCCGCCGTCCGGCGTCTGGATGCCGACCAGCGTGAGAACGACGCCGAGGTGGAAGCCGCCATCTCCCGGGCCCTCAAAAAAGCCGCCCAGCG
>JBMOEP010000439.1:0-1887 GCA_049314675.1 Phenylobacterium sp. | reverse complement strand
TGAGCAAGGTCGAGATCGGCCAGCTGGTCTTCATCGCCGCAGCCAGCCTGGTGATCCTGGGCCTGCGGCGGCTTCACACGCGCCTGCCCTTCGACATGCCGGCCGTGGCGCGGCTTGCGCCGGCCTATGCCATCGGTGGTCTGTCGGCCTACTGGCTGATCGCCCGTCTGGCCGGGCTGTTCTGAGGGGACCTCAGGCCGCTGTGCGGGCCGGGATGTCGTGGAGGTCGGCGGGCAGTCCGGCACCCATCAGGTCAATGAAGTTGTCGCGCCAGAATCGCTGGCGGGCGGGCTCCGACACCCCCTCAAGCGACTCCCCGAACCGCTTCAACGGGTTCCGCCCGCCTTCGATGTGGGGGAAGTCCGACGAGAACATGCAGACCTCCTCGCCGGTGTTGGCGATGATCCAGGCGACGTCCTCGTGGGGATAGGGCGTAACGCGGAACTGCCTCTGCAGGATCTCGCTCGGGCGGGCGGACAGGCGCTGGAGCCGCTCTTCCCGGCCGAAGGCCGCCGCGCCGGAGTCCATGAACTTCATCAGGCTCGGGAGCCAGGACGCCCCCAGCTCGATGGCGCCGAACTTCAGCCGCGGGAACCGGTCGAAGACGCCGTCGAAGACCAGGGCCGCCAGGGTCTGCCAGACGGCCACCGGGATGGTCATGAAGGACAGGGCGGTGAAGTTCTCCGCCCCGCCATGGAAGTCGAGGACCCGGGGCAGGCCATTCTCGAAATAGGCGGGGTTCATCTTCTCCTCCCCGCCCACATGGAAGAGCACCGGCAGTCCGGCCTCCTGGAGGAGGGCCCAGAGGGGATCCAGGCCCACATGGCTGGGACTGTGGCCGGGCGGGCAGCGCGAGGGGATCATCAGGCCCCGGCATCCCAGCTCGATTGCCTCCCGGGCGATCCGGGGCGCCGCCTCGATGTCGACCAGGGGTACATAGCCCGTGGCCAGGAGCCGGCGGTCGACCGAGCAGAAGTCGGCCATCATGCGGTTGTGGGCCCGAGCGCCTTCCAGGGCCAGGTCCACGCGGCCCGCTTCCTCCAGCCCGTAATTGCCAAGGGCGTGGGTGGTGAAGACCAGCTGGCCGCCGAAGCCCAGCAGGTCGAGGGTACGGGGCCGGTCCTGACGCCGGAAGGCGCCGAGGGCCTGGTAGTTCTTGCGCAGGAGCAGGTTGGCTTCGTCGCCGGACCGGAATTCGGGATCGTCGTGCTGGGCGCGGGCCTTGTCCGCCCAGCCCGTCAGGTCGTTGGGCTTGCGGATCGCCTCCGAGAAGGCCGTCCTGACGCCGGGGTCGACATAACGGTCGATCTCTCCCGGAAGTTCCATGACGTGCGAGTCCGCGTCATGGACCGTGAAACCTTCCACATAGGGCATGGCCGTCCTCCCCCATCTGTTGTCTGCCGACACTTCGGACCGGGGGCGCGGGCAGGTCAAGCCCCGCCCGGAAGGACGGGGCCCGACGCCCGGCTCAGAGCTGGGCCAGGAGATAGTTGGCAGCGGAGACCTTGAACTCGCCGCCAGCCTCGACGTTGAGCTGCTTCACCACGCCATCCACCACGTACATGGAATAGCGCTGGGAGCGGAGGCCCAGGCCGAACTTGGAGCCATCCATGGTCAGGTCCACGGCCTTGGTAAAGTCGCCGGCCGGGTCGGCGATCATCTCGATCGCGCCCAGGACATCCTGGCTCTCGCCCCAGGCCTTCATGACGAAGGCGTCGTTGACAGACAGGCAGACGATAGCGTCGACGCCCTTGGCCTTCAGGTCAGAGGCCAGGTCCTTGTAGCCGGGCAGGTGCCGGGCGGAGCAGGTGGGGGTAAAGGCCCCGGGGACGGCGAAGAAGGCCACCTTTCGGCAGCTGTCGTTCCCCATTTAAGCCCAGGTAAGGT
>JBMOEP010000438.1:0-1891 GCA_049314675.1 Phenylobacterium sp. | reverse complement strand
TCCTCGCCATCTTCAATCCGCCGGATGGCCTCAGCCACACCCTGCTCTTCCTCTGGTTCACGGGTTCAGTGATAGGGCTAAGGGTGGCCATGAGCGTCTTCCACACCCCGCACCTGGCCTTCGGCGGCGAGCTGTCGGAGTCTTACATTGAGCGCAGCAAGGTGATGGCGTGGAACAACTTCTCCACCTGGATCGGCGGCACCAGCATCTCGCTGATCGCCCTCACCTACTTCTTCAAGGCCACGCCGGAGTATCCGCGAGGCCTCCTGAATCCCGAGCCCTACCTGCCCTTCTCCCTGTTGGCCGCAGGGGCGACCCTGACCATCCTCTTCGGCTCGGCTTGGTTCACGCGTGACCAGATCCCGCGCCTCCCGAGGCCGCCGAAGGATCAGCCGCCCTTCTCGCCCTTCGAGTTCCTGAAGGACCTTGGCAAGATCCTGGCCAACCGGAACTATGTCTGGCTGCTGGCTGGCCTCTTCGCCCTGTCCCTGATGACCGGCATCCGCGACACCTTGGGGCTCTACGGCGGGACCTATTACTGGGGTTTCCCGTCGGAGATGCTGCGCTGGTACTCGCTGGGTAGCCTGGTCGGCTTCGTCTCGGCCCTGACCCTCACGCCCCGGCTTCACGCCCGATGGGGCAAGCGAGGCGTGATCATCGCCAGCGCGGCGGCAACCGTCGTCTTCCCGGCCCTGGGCTTCATCCTGCGGGAGGTCGGGTGGATGTTCCCCAACGGGGATCCGCGGCTTCTGCCCACCCTGGTGGTCATCTCCGTAGTCAGCTACGCCACAGGCGCCATACTGAACATCTCGGTCATGAGCGCGCTTGCCGACGTGGCCGACGAGAATGAGGTCCGCTTCGGGGTCCGGCAGGAGGGGGTGCTGTACTCAACTCGAGCCCTCTTCGCCAAGCTCGACACAGCGATCGGCGCGGCCCTCGCCGGTATCGTGCTGACCCTGATCGCCTTCCCGGAGAAGGCGCAGCCCGGCGAGGTGGATCCTGGCGTCCTCCAGAACCTCGGGCTCTTCCTGGGGCCGATCTCCATGATCCCCGGCGTTTTCGCTGTCCTGCTCTACTCGCGGTTCAGCATTTCCAGCGCGGACCACGCGGCGACGCGCGCTAAGATCGAGGCGGCGCGCCGGGAGGCCCCAGCAGTCCCGAACTGACAACCCAAGCAGCTGCGGCCCCCAGCCCCTGGCCCCTAGCCCAGCAAAACTCCCGGAACCGACTTCGGAGCCATGTTAGAAAATGTTTCGGCCAAGCCCCGCAGGGCGGGATCCCGCTTGCGCGCAAGGAGGTCGATCGCGGTCCTACCGTCCGGTCCGGGAATGTCGCCACGGGCGCCGAAGCCAATAACTGTCGCAAGCGCCTTGGCGGGGCTCGACTTGCGGATCATCAGATGAAGGGCGGTCAGGCCGTCCCGGCCGCGGTGGTCGGGGTCTGCGCCCGCCTCAAGGAGACGTTGGGCGCTGTCGAAATGGCTCGTGGCGACGGCCCAGAGGAAGGGTGTTGCGCCATCTTCCGAGCTGGTCTCATCAATAGGGGCGCCCGCCGCCAGCAGGATGTCTATGGCCTCAAGATCAGAGTTCCAGGCCGCCGCGTAGAGGCAAAAGCGGGGATCGGCGCCGCGCTCCAGCAGGAAGCGGGCGAGGTCGAGGTTGCGCCCCCGGCTGACCGCGTGCCAGAGCGCCGTAGCTCGCCAATCCCCCTCGCAGAAGGCTGGCTCATCGATCCCATAACCGAGGTCCAAGAGGACGCCCGCTGTGGCTAGACTGTCTGCGACGACACGATCCGGCGGTGAGACTTCGACCATGCAAGTGACATGAAGCCAATTCCGTCCCCGGGGATCCCGGAGGGTGGCAAGGTCCGGCCGCTCGACCAGGACCTTGCG
>JBMOEP010000437.1:0-1892 GCA_049314675.1 Phenylobacterium sp. | reverse complement strand
ATGTGATGGTTGACCGCTTCGTCTATGGCGAGGTGACACGGATGTCCGCCGAAGCGCCGATACCGGTCCTCGCCTGGCGCCGCGAGCTGGTCATGCTCGGAGCCGCCGGTAACGTGGCGCGCAATGTCTCGGCACTGGGTGGGCAGGTTGCCCCGGTGGGCGTGATCGGATCCGATATCGAGGGTCGCGAGGCCCTGCGGCTAGTGGGTGGCGACGGACGGATCGAGGGCGCGCTGGTCACAGATACGGCCCGCCCGACCACCCTGAAGACACGCTTCGTCTCCGGTACGCACCAGCTTCTTCGTGTGGACATCGAGGATACGGGTCCGGTCTCGGCGGAGACCTCTGCACGCCTGGCCCGCGCGGTTCGCGACGTCGCGCCGGGCGCGGGGGTGATCATCCTGTCCGACTACGGCAAGGGGGTCGTCACCGACGAGGTCATCGCCGCCTGCCGGAATTCGGGCCTGCCGGTCCTCGTGGATTCCAAGGCCCGCTCCTTCCAGCGCTACGGCCCGGTGGACGTGATCAAGCCCAACGCCTCCGAGCTGGCCCATGCCTCCGGCCTGCCCACTGGAACCGACGCCGAGGTCGAGGCCGCACTCGCCCGGGCCCTTGAGCTCTGCGAGGCCCGATCAATCCTTGTCACCCGGGCGGCCCAGGGCATGTCCCTGGCGGTACGCGGCCAGCCTGTGCGCCACTTCCCGGGCTCTCCCCGTGAAGTCTTCGACGTTTCTGGCGCCGGCGACACCGCCATCGCGGCCCTCGGGACCGGCCTCGCCGCCGGGCGGCCCCTCGATGACGCCATCGCCTTGGCGCTGCTGGCCTCTGGCGTTGCCGTGGGCAAGGTGGGTACGGCTACGGTCTCGCCGGATGAGCTTGTCGAGGCGACCCTGGCGGCCCACATGGCTGTCGCCGAGGCCAAGGTGGCGACGGGTGCCCGGATGGTCGAAGAGATCGCCAGGTGGCGGGCCCGGGGCCTGCGCGTAGGCTTTACCAATGGCTGTTTCGATATCCTGCACCGCGGTCATGTGGCCTACCTGGCGCAGGCGCGGAGCTGGTGTGACCGGCTGATCGTCGGCGTGAATTCCGATCGTTCCGTCCGTGCCCTCAAAGGTGAGGGACGGCCTGTGAACGACCTTGAGAGCCGGGCCCTGGTCCTTGCCGGCCTGGCCAGCGTCGACCTTGTCGCGCCCTTCGACGAGGACACGCCCCTGGAACTGATCCGGGCCGCCCGGCCGGACGTCCTGGTCAAGGGCGCAGACTACGCCGAGTCCGAAGTGGTTGGCGGCGACCTCGTCCGGGGCTGGGGCGGCGAGATCCGGCTCGCGCCCTTGGTCGAGGGGTATTCAACAACCGCCGCTATCCGCCGGATGGCCGGGGAGGGGGAACAGTGACCCGCAGGATCGTCTTCGTCACCGGCGGTGCCGGCTTCATCGGCTCGAACATCGTCGCCCGCCTCGCCGAGGACCGGAGCCTGGACGTCGTGGTCTGCGATCGCCTGCGCGAGGCTGACCTGGGCAAGTGGCGCAACCTGGCCCGCCACCCAATCGGCGACTTCGTGGCCCCCGAGGACATGTTCGACTGGCTGGAGAAGCGCTGGCGCGACGTCGAGGCGGTCATCCACATGGGCGCCATCTCCTCCACCACCGAGCCCGACGCCGACCGCATCATCCAGACCAATTTCGGGCTCAGCCGCGACCTGTTCCGCTGGTGTTCGGACCGGCAACGGCGGCTCATCTACGCCTCCTCGGCGGCCACCTATGGCAACGGCGCGCAAGGGTTCGAAGATCGGGACGACTTCGAAAGCCTGGCCGCCCTGCGCCCTCTGAACGCCTACGGCTGGTCAAAGGCCCTGTTCGATGTCTTCACCGCCCGGCAGGCTGCAAGGGAAT
>JBMOEP010000436.1:0-1897 GCA_049314675.1 Phenylobacterium sp. | reverse complement strand
AGAACCTCGACGACAGCGTCGAACTGGGCACCCGCAACATCAAGGTCGCCCTGCGTCGCCTGCGCAGGTGGACCCGGGATGGCGCGGCCGAAGAGCTCGACATGGACGGCACCATCCGCGGCACGGCGGAGAAGGGTTACCTCGACATCACGCTGCGGCCCGAGCGCCGCAACAAGATCAGCGTCCTGATCTTTTTCGACGTCGGTGGCTCAATGGACAGCCATATCCGGATCTGTGAGGAGCTGTTCAGCGCCGCCCGGACCGAGTTCAAGAACATGGAATTCTACTACTTCCACAACTGCCTCTACGAGAGCGTGTGGAAGGACAACCGGCGTCGCCACGCCGAAAAGATCCCGACCTGGGACGTGCTCCACAAGTTCAGCCGCGACTACAAGGTCATCTTCGTGGGCGACGCCACCATGAGCCCCTACGAAATCACCTATCCCGGCGGCTCGGTCGAGCACTGGAACGAGGAACCCGGGGCCATCTGGGTCGACCGCGTGGCGCAGACCTTCGAAGACATGGTCTGGCTCAACCCCACGGCCGAAAGGCACTGGGACTATACGCCGTCCGTGGAGGTCATGCGCCAGCTCGTGGGAGATCGCATGTTCCCCCTCACCCTCGAGGGCCTCGAGAAGGCCATGAAGGAACTCGCCCGTTAGGGGATCGAACCTGACGCCTGGAACCGCCGCTGGCGCGCCAAAGGCGGACTAAGCGGGGCCGCGCTTCCGCCCACAGACGGACCTCGCCAGGGTCGCGGAAGGGGGGTTGGCAGACCTTCGAGATGCCGCACGCGCTGTAAAGAATGTTTGACATGTCTGCCTATGACGGCCGAATATGTCGAATATCTTTAACGCCGGGGAGGGCTGAATGTCGTTCAGGGAAAAGTCGGCTTGGTTGATGGGCGCGCTGATGCTGGGAGCCGGTGCCTATTACGTGAACATGGCGCTCGCTGTGTTGGGCGAAACTGGAGCTGCCGCGCCACCTATAGCCATCTTCATCCCCTTCACGCTTCTGGTCGTGATCGCCTCAGTGGTCGGCCAGACAGCCCTCGCCCTGTTGACGCCGCGAGAGGCCAACGCCCGCGCTGATGAGCGGGAGAAGCCTTTGCTCGACCGCGCCGGTCGTTGGTCCGGGCTCGTTTTGGCTGCCGGGACGGTGACTTCGCTGCTTTACTTCCTTGATCATCAGAACGGCGTGCTGCTTTTTCATACGATAATGTGCAGCCTGATCGTCTCGCAGATTGCGGAATATGGCATTCAGATCGCGCTTGTCCGTCAGCCTTACTGAGAATGGCCAAACGTCCGCCGATCACAAATCGCGTGCGGGAACTGCGCCAACAGCACGGCGTCATCAGCCAGTCAGCGCTTGGGGAGGCAATCGGGGTTACGCGTCAGACCATAATAGCCATTGAGCAGGGGCGCTATTCACCGAGCCTCGAAAGCGCCTTCCGAATAGCGAGGCTGTTCGGCCTCGGTGTTGAAGACGTGTTCGGTTGGGGTGAGGACTTAAGCTAGCAAGCACTGAGAAGCGTCCCCGTTGGCTTCGGGGCGAGAAGCGGACCTTCGGGTTTTGACCCCCAGGTGCGACCTGCGGGACTCTAGCGTCAGATTTTGGCCATCAGGGCCTGTTCCCTTCGGACCCTAACCGTCGAGAGGGTCGAATGAGGCTCCAATTCAGAAGTCGAGATCGTATTTCGATCCGATCGCCGGTTCCCAATCCTGGAAACAGGATCGAGGTCGGCTTCGACCGTCACCCAGCCCGCGACTGCGCCCTCCCCGGTGCCAAGACCCTGACGATCGACTTCGCCAGGGCCGGATTTCCGGCCCGGGATTTAGCGCAGGCTTGTCGCAGACCGGGACTCTGGTAGACCCTGAAGCCATTAGGTTTGATTTCA
>JBMOEP010000435.1:0-1898 GCA_049314675.1 Phenylobacterium sp. | reverse complement strand
GAGGCGGCCTGGGCCCTCCTCAAGCCTCAGGTCGGCCTCAACGCTCGCGTCGAGCGGCAATTGTTCAACAGCGAGGCCTTCGGTTTCAGCGGCTTTCCGAGCCGCACATTCAGCATCTTCAGCCTCGGCGGCCTGGTGAGCTATGACCCTGACCTGTTTGGGGTTGGTCGCAGCCGGGCGGCTGAGGCCGACGCCCTGGCCGACGCCGCAGGCTGGGAGGCCGACGCTGCAGCCCTGTCGCTCTCCGCAAACGTGGCCCTGGAAGCCGTGCGGATCGCGGGCCTGAATGCGCAGATTGATGCTGCGGAGCAGGTGATCGACGACGACAGGAAGCTTGTGGGGCTGGCTCGGAGAGCCGAGGCCCTCGGAGGGCTGTCCCGGTCCGGGCGGGTGGAGATCGAAGCCCAGCTCGCCCAGGACCTGGCCCAGATCCCCGCCCTGACCAAGGCCAAAGACCTGTCGCGCCACCAGCTGGCCCTGCTTTCCGGCAAGGCACCCGCCGACCGGACTCCGCCCGACTTTAGGCTGGATGACCTGAAGGTCCCCGGCTCGACGCCGGTCGCCCTGCCCTCGGACCTGGTGCGCCGGCGGCCCGACATCCTGGCGGCCGAGGCCGATCTCCATGCCGCAACGGCCACCGCCGGCGTCGCCCGGGCCGACGAGTTCCCCAAGCTCCGCCTGGGCTCCAGCTATGCCCAGTCCTCGACCGAGCTGGATTCCCTCTTCGACACCGATGCCAAGGGCTGGAGCGTCAATGGCGGGATCAGTGTACCGATCTTCGACGGCGGACTGCGAAAGGCCAACCTGAAGGTGGCGCAGGCGGACCTGAAGGCAGCCCAGGCGCGTTATCGTCGGACCGTGCTGTCAGCCTTCACGCAGGTCTCGGACCTGCTGTCCACACTTGAGAACGACGAGGCCCGGGTCGTCGCCATCGAGCGCGAGGTGGCCCTGGCCCAGAAGGATGCCGACATCACGGCGGCCGGCGTCCGGCTGGGCGGCACGCCGCTCCTGCGCGCCATTGATGCCCGGCGGCACCTCAGCCAGGCCAGGCGAAGCCTAGCGCAGGCCCGGGCCAACAGGCTCCAGGACCTGATCGGGCTCTATTCGGCCACTGCGTCGGACTGGAGAACGGCTGCGGATGACTGATACGCCTTCCCATCTGCAGAAGGATGTCCTGAACCGCATCCCCATCACTGGCGCCCTCATGTTGGCGACGCTGATGAACACCCTCGACAGCACCATCGCCAACGTTGCCCTGCCCAAGATGCAGAGCAGCCTCTCAGCGTCCCAGGAGCAGCTGACCTGGGTGCTGACCTCCTACATACTGGCCACGGCGGTCATGACCCCCCTGTCGGGCTGGCTGGCCATGAAGTTCGGCCGCAAGCGCATGATCGGCCTGTCGATCGCCGCCTTCACGATCGCCTCCATGCTGTGCGGGGTCGCCACTTCGGTCGAGCAGATGGTCCTGTTCCGGACCCTGCAGGGCCTGGCGGGTGCCTCGATGATGCCCTTATCCCAGTCGGTCATGCTGGACATCTATCCCCAGTCGATGATCCCGAAGGTGATGAGTCTTTGGAGTGCGGCCGTCATCCTGGGGCCAATCCTTGGGCCGACGCTCGGAGGCTGGATCACCGAGAACCTCAGCTGGCGCTGGGTCTTCTTCATCAACCTGCCACTGGGAATCATTGCGACCCTGGCGGTGACAAGCCTGATGGCGGATGACCCGGGAGGCCGGCAGAGACCCTTCGACACCATCGGTTTTGCGGCCCTGACCGCCTTCGTCGTCGGCCTGCAGGTCATGCTGGACCGGGGACCGGGGCAGGATTGGTGGGACTCGCCGGAAGTCTGGATCGAGGCCGGGATTGACCTTGCAGGGCTCTGGGTCTTCCTCGTCCAGA
>JBMOEP010000434.1:0-1901 GCA_049314675.1 Phenylobacterium sp. | reverse complement strand
GAGCCACCGGAAGTCAGCAGACCCCCTCCGTCCCGCTGCGCGGGCCACCTCCCCCTTGGGGGAGGAATTACAGAGCCAATTACTCCCCATCAGGGGGAGCTGTCGGCGAACGCCGACTGAGGGGGTCAACGGCGTCGCAGCGCCGTCACGGCTTCGCCTCGGCGTCCAGCTGGGCCGCGATGGCGGCGATCAGGGCGTCCTGCCGGGAAGAGCGGGCCGGATTTGTCGCCTCAGGCCAGGCGCTGGAGACCACGACCACCAGCTTCCGCGCCGGGTCCACGTGCAGTCTCTGGCCAAAGATGCCGAGGCCGTTGAACACCCCGCCCGGCTCGGTCCACCACTGGTAGCCATAGCCGAAGCGGTCGTCCGTGTCGGCCTGCTGGCGGGTGGCCTCGGCGATCCAGTCCTTGGGCAGGACAGCTCCGGCCGAACCGATGCCGCCCGTGCGCAGGAATTCGCCCACCCGGCCGTAGTCGCGCAGGGTCATGGACAGGCAGCAGCCACCAGCCTCCTGGCCACGCTCATCGATCATCCAGAGGGCGTCCTGCTCCATGCCATAGGGCTTCCAGATCTTCTCGGAGAGATAGGCCGAAAGCGACTTGCCGGTGGCGGAGGTGACCAGCACCCCGATCAGGTTGGTCTCGCCGGTCTTGTAGACCCACTTGGCCCCCGGCGCGGCCTCCCGCGGAAGCTTGCGCATGTAGCTGACCGTGGAATCGAGGCCCGGGTCGGCCGGGGTTGAGAACAACAGGGCCACGTCGCTGTTGGGGTCGGTATAGTCCTCGTTCCACTTGACCCCCGAGGTCATGGTCAGGAGCTGGCGAACGCTGACCTGGTCGTAGGCGCTGCCGCGCAGGCCGGGGATGTAGCGGGTGACCGCATCGTCGAGGCTCTTGATGGCCCCGTCCTTCACTGCCGCGCCAACCAGGGTGGAGGTGACCGACTTGGCCACCGAGAAGGAGGTCCATCGCCCGTTCGGGCCATAGCCAAGGCCATAGCTTTCGAGCCGCACCCGGCCGTCCTGGAGGACGAGGATACCCGCAGTCTTCTCCGAGGCCATGAAGGCGGAGAGGTCGAAGGGCTGGCCGCCGACCTGCGCCACCGTCAGGCGCGCGCCGGCCGGGAGGGCCTGGACGCGTTCGCCCCGCGCCGCCGTGCTGACCGGGAAATGGGCCTCCATCTTCGGGAAGCCTGCCTCCTTCTGGGCCTGGGACCAGAAGAGGACGGACGCGGCCGGCGGTGGCTTGTCGGCGGCGACGGCGGGAAGGGCAGAGGCCGCAAGGGCAGCGGCGAAGAGGAGGGCGCGCATGCGAAGTCTCCGAAGCGGGAGCAGGCCGGTTAGGCCGAAAGCGGGCGGGATCGCGGTGGAGGCGTGAAGACGCGCGACCACCCTACAGCCGGTTGTGCGTCCCGTCGCAGAGCGGGGCACCGGCGGTCTGCTTGCAGGCGCAGAAATAGACGGTGCGGCTCTCCGGAGCTTCCCACTTCAGGGGCAGGAAGTCCGTGCCTTCGCGCAGGTGGGCCCCGTCGCAGAAGGGCTGGTTCTTGGACCGGCCGCAGGTGCACCAGAAATAGGCCTTGCCGGCCTCGACCTCGACCGGCATCGGCACCTTGCCCGCCACGACCGCTTTCCTGTCCGTCATCCTGGTTCTCCTGTCAGGGTGCCCGTCAGGGCAAGTGATCCAAGGGTAACCGCTTCACCCTCGGGCCGGAAGCCCTCCCCATTCTGCGTCGGGTGACGCATGCGAAGGCCGCCCCCAGCCTATGGGGCGTAGAGGCCGGCGTGATCCGGGGCGGGTCAGGAAGGCTTGGCGGGTTTGGCCGGCGTCTTGGCCCCATCCGCCGCTTTTGCGGCCTCGGCGGCCTTGGCGGCCGCCTCGGCCTCTTCCGCCCGCGCGCCC
>JBMOEP010000433.1:0-1904 GCA_049314675.1 Phenylobacterium sp. | reverse complement strand
TGCCGCACAGGCACTCGTAGTCCTTGGTCGGACCAAAGATGCGCGCGCAGAACAGACCGTCCCGCTCCGGCTTGAAGGTGCGGTAGTTGATGGTCTCCGGCTTCTTGATCTCGCCGAAGGACCACGAACGGATCTTCTCGGGTGAGGCGAGGCTGATGCGGATCTGGTCGAAGGTCGGGGCGACCGCGACCGGATTGAAGATATTCAGGACTTCCTGGTTCATGGGTCTTCCAGTTCGTCAGAGATTCCGGAAGCGGATCGGGAGGGGCTGACGGCCCCTCCCCCCGCGCTGGCAAGGGAGGCGGGCTGGCCTCAGGTGTTCTCGAGTTCGACGTTGAGGCCGAGTGAGCGCATCTCCTTGACCAGCACGTTGAAACTCTCGGGAATGCCCGCCTCAAAGGTGTCGTCGCCGCGGACGATGGACTCGTAGACCTTGGTCCGGCCGGCCACGTCGTCGGACTTCACGGTCAGCATTTCCTGCAGGGTGTAGGCGGCGCCGTAGGCCTCGAGTGCCCACACCTCCATTTCCCCGAAACGCTGTCCGCCGAACTGGGCCTTGCCGCCCAGGGGCTGCTGGGTAACCAGCGAGTAGGGACCGATGGACCGGGCGTGGATCTTGTCGTCCACCAGGTGGTGCAGCTTGAGCATGTAGATATAGCCCACCGTCACCGGCCGCTTGAACTGCTCTCCGGACTGACCATCGTACAGGATCGACTGACCGGAACGATCAAGGCCGGCGGTTTCCAGCAGGTTCTCGATGTCCTCGATGTGGGCCCCGTCAAACACCGGCGTCGCGAAGGGAACGCCCTTCGAGAGATTGCGGGCCAGCTCGACCAGCTCCTCGTCAGTCTCGGGAAGCTCCTGGTCGGCACCATAAACGCCCTTCAGGTGATCAATGAGGGCCTGCCTCTGTCCGCCATTTAGCCAGGCCTCGAGGACCTCCGCGATCTGGCGTCCGAGCCCGGCGGCAGCCCAGCCGAGGTGGGTCTCGAAGATCTGGCCGACGTTCATCCGGCTGGGCACGCCCAGGGGATTGAGCACGATGTCGACGTGACGGCCATCCTCGAGATAGGGCATGTCCTCGATCGGAAGAATCTTGGAGATAACCCCCTTGTTGCCGTGACGGCCGGCCATCTTGTCGCCAGGCTGGAGCTTGCGCTTCACGGCCACGAAGACCTTGACCATCTTCATCACGCCGGGGGGAAGCTCGTCGCCACGCTTGAGCTTTTCGACCTTGTCGTCAAAGCGGCGGTCGAGGCGCTTGCGGGCTTCGTCGAACTGCCGGCGCATGGCCTCCAGTTCGCCCATGGCCTTCTCGTCCTCCAGGGCGATCTGCCACCACAATCCTGGCGATACGTCTTCGAGCTTTTCGGCAGTGACCTCGCCACGGCTCACACCCTTGGGTCCGGAGACGGCGACCTTGCCGGTCAGCAGGGTGCGAAGGCGACCCGTCATGTTGCGGTTCAGGATGGCGAATTCGTCATCCCGGTCCTTGCCGAGGCGTTCGATCTCGTCGCGCTCAATGGCCTGGGCGCGCTCGTCCTTGTCGACACCATGGCGGTTGAAGACCCGGACCTCGACCACAGTTCCAGCGACGCCGGGCGGCAGCCGCAGCGAAGTGTCGCGCACGTCTGAGGCCTTCTCGCCGAAAATGGCGCGCAGGAGCTTTTCCTCCGGCGTCATCGGGCTCTCGCCCTTGGGCGTGACCTTTCCGACAAGGATGTCTCCGGGCAGGACCTCGGCACCGATGGCGACGATGCCAGCCTCGTCGAGGTTGCGGAGCGCCTCCTCGCCGACGTTGGGGATGTCGCGGGTGATTTCCTCTGGCCCGAGCTTGGTGTCGCGGGCCATGACTTCGAATTCCTCGATGTGGATCGAGGTGAAGACGTCATCGCGAACAATCC
>JBMOEP010000432.1:0-1910 GCA_049314675.1 Phenylobacterium sp. | reverse complement strand
CGGCGACCTCAGCCGGGGCGGCCTCAGCGACCGCTTCCTCTGCAGGCGCTTCAGCGGCGGGCGCCGCCTCGACCGGCGCTTCGGGCTCGGGCTCGGGCGCAGGCGGCGGCGCGGCGGCTGCGGCCTCGGCGGCG
Source organism: Phenylobacterium sp. (assembly GCA_049314675.1). Classification (GTDB taxonomy): domain Bacteria; phylum Pseudomonadota; class Alphaproteobacteria; order Caulobacterales; family Caulobacteraceae; genus Phenylobacterium. The sequence continues at coordinate 1,776 of JBMOEP010000432.1, read as the reverse complement.
GCGGCGAGGTCAGCGGCCTTCTGGGCCTTTTCCCCGGCGCGCTCCTTGGCCTTGCGGCCAGGTTCGCCCTTCTTCAGGTTGCTTCCAGCCTGCCAGGTGACCAGGCCTTCGGTGGCCAGGAAGCGGGCGACGCGATCCGAAGGCTGGGCGCCCTTGGCGATCCAATCGCTGATGCGCTCGACCTTGAGGGTCACGCGGCTGGGGTCGTCCTTCTTAAGGAGGGGGTTGTAGGTGCCCACCTTCTCGATGAAGCGACCATCGCGGGGCGCATGGCTGTCGGCGACAACGATGGAATAATAGGGGCGCTTCTTGGCGCCACCGCGGGCGAGACGAATCCTGAGCATGGGGTGTCCTTAAGGTTCGAGTGTCTAATTAGGATTTCTTGAAGGGGTTGAAGCCCGGCGGCAGGCCGCCGCCGAGTCCGGGGAGTTTCAGGCCGCCGGGAAGTCCGCCAGGCAGCTTGTCGGCCATTTTCGCCAGCGCCTCGAGCTGGGCCGCGTCGGGTGTGGGCACCTTGCCGCCACCGAGGGCCTTCAGGCGGTCGAGTCCGCCAGCGCCCCCGCCCCCGCCACCGAGCATGCCGGCCATGCGTGCAAAGCCCTTGCCGCCGTCCCGGCTCATCATCTTGAAGGTGTCGGCCATCTGCCGGTGCTGCTTCAGAAGGCGGTTGACCTCGGCCACGTCGACTCCGGCCCCGGCTGCGATCCGCCGCTTGCGGGAGGCCTGAAGGATGTCGGGCTTGCGGCGCTCGGCCTTGGTCATGGACGAGATGATCGCCGACTGCCGGTCGAGGCTCTTGTCCGAGACGTTGGCCTCGGCGATCTGCTTCTTGATCTTCTGGACCCCGGGCAGGAGACCCATCAGACCCTCCATGCCGCCCATCCGCTTCATCTGGGCCAGCTGGTCGGCCATCATGTCGAGGTCGAACTGGCCCTTGGCCAGGCGACGGGCCATGGCCTCGGCCTTGGCGGAGTCGAGGTCCTGGCTGGCCTTCTCCACAAGGGCGACGATGTCCCCCTGGCCGAGGATGCGACCCGCCACCCGGGCGGCGTCAAAGACGTCCAGGCCGTCGACCTTCTCGGAGACGCCAAGGAACTTGATGGGCAGGCCGGTGACCGCCCGCATGGACAGGGCCGCACCGCCGCGGCCGTCGCCGTCCGCCCGGGTCAGGACCAGGCCGGTCAGGGGCAGGCGTTCATGGAAGGCCCGGGCCGTGCGTACCGCATCCTGGCCAGTCAGACTGTCGGCGACCAGGAGGGTCTCGGTCGGCGAGGCGATCTGCGCGATCTGCGCAGCCTCGGCCATCATCTGCTCGTCCAGCGTGGTGCGGCCGGCGGTGTCGAGGATCAGGACGTCATAGCCGCTGAGCTTGGCCGCCTGAACCGCGCGCCTGGCAATGTCGGTCGCCGACTGGCCTGGGACGATCGGCAGGGTGTCGACCCCGACCTGCGTCCCCAGCAGCGCCAGCTGCTCCATGGCGGCGGGACGGCGCGTATCCAGCGAGGCCATCAGGACCTTCTTGCGGTCCATCTTTGTCAGGCGCAGCGCCAGCTTGGCCGAGGTGGTCGTCTTACCCGAGCCCTGCAGGCCGGCCATCAGGATCACCGACGGTGGGTTCAGGGCCAGCCGTAGCCCGACCGGCTCCTCGCCGCCGAGCATCTCGACCAGACCATCGTAGACGATCTTGACCACCTGGTCGGCCGGCCGGATCGAGCGGATCACCGCCTCGCCCAGCGCGTCCTCGCGGGCCTTGCTGATGAAGTCCTTGACCACCGG
>JBMOEP010000431.1:0-1913 GCA_049314675.1 Phenylobacterium sp. | reverse complement strand
CAACTACGTCCTTCCCGCCTCGGCGAGCGGCCTTGGACGGATCGACGCCCGGGCCCTGACCCTCAGCCTGTCAGGCGCCTATTCCAAGACCTACGATGGCAGCCAGACCGGTGCCGTGGCGCCGGGGGCCCTGACGGTAACCGGCTTCGTCGCCGGCCAGGGTGGCTCCGTCTCCGCGGCTTCGGGCAGCTACGACTCCGCTGATGCCGGAGCGCGGATCTTCTCGGTCCTGGTCGCCCAGTCCGACTATGTCCTGACCGGCGGGGCGAAGGCCTCGAACTACGTCCTGCCGACCTCCGCCAGCCTCGCGGCCACCATCAGCCGCCGGGTGCTGAGCGCAGACATCACCGGGTCGCCAACCCGGACCTACGACGGGACCAATGTGGCCACCCTCAACGCCGCGGATTTCCGGCTGACCGGGTTCGTCGCGGGGCAGGGGGCTTCGGTCACCCAGACCCGCGGGGCCTACGCCTCGGCTGACGCGGGCCAACGGGCCGTGACCGCCGGACTGGGCGCGGGTGACTTCACCGCCCAGGGCGATACCCGCCTGGCGAACTACGTCCTGCCGACCACCGCCGCGGGTGTCGGCCGGATCAGCCCTGCGGTCCTGACAGCCTCGATCGTCGGCAATCCCACCAAGGCCTTTGATGGAAATACCTCCGCCACCCTGAGCACCGGCAACTTCGCGCTTTCCGGGCTCGTCAGTGGACAGAGTATTTCTGTGACGCAGACCACGGGGGCCTATGACGCGGCGACCCCGGGTCCGCGAACGGTTACTGCCGGGCTTCTCGGAGGTGACTTCGCCCCCGCCACCGGGGTTAACCTTTCCAACTATGTGCTTCCCACCCTGGCGACGGGTGCGGGAACCATCATTGAAAACACGTCCAGCGACCCCGTGAAGGACATCCTCGTAGGCCTGGGCTTGCCCGAGGATGAGGCCAACGCCACCTCGCAGCAGGCCGCATTCGCCGGCAAGACGCCCAAAGTCTATATCCCCTTCCCGGCGCCTGGGGCCCTCTCGACCCTGCGCTCCAATGGACTTGCAATCCTGCCGGGAATCCTTGAGGGACAGTCCGGACAGTTGGCCTCCGGGCTCGAGTCCGGCCTGACCACGGTTCAAAGCGGGGCACCGGTCATCAACGGAGGCGATTCCATTCTTCTCCAGGGGGCCCGCAGGAAACGCTGGACCATCTATGTCCCCATGGCGTCGGGGCCTGCGGACCAAGACGCAGGGGACCGATAGGCGTGTCCCCCCCCCATGTCGGAACGGCTCGCGTCTGCCGTCGTCTGCTAACCCTAATGACGGTTAGCCACGTGGTCTTGGCAGGCGCCGCAGCGGCCCAGAACTATCCCAAGTTGGCGCCCCAGCTTCCCGAGGCTACGCCGCCTGCCCAGATGGCTCCGCCGGAGGGGTTCGACGCATCCCGCAACCGTAGCCCTGACGCCGCCGACCCGGTCCTGCTGCCGGTGCTCAAGGGCGTGGTCTTCGTCGACGGACCGTTCGCCCTAAAGCGCGAAGGGCTCGCCGCAGACGCCGCCGGCCAGCGCGGGGTCTCCGTGGGAGCCCTCGAGGACCTTGATGCCGAAGACTTCCGGGCCGCTATTGTCCCCTATGTCGGCCGCCCGCTCCTGCTGTCTGACCTCGATGAAATCCGGAGCCTGGTACGGGCCCGGTATGTCAAGGCGGGCAAGCCCTTCCTCGACGTCTCCGCGCCGCCCCAGAACGTGACATCCGGAATCGTACAGATCGTGGTGACCCAGTATCGCCTGGGCGCCGTCACGGTCTCCGGCGCCAAGCACTTCTCCGACGATGTCATCCGGCGCCCCCTGACCCTCAAGGCGGGTGATCGCCTCTCTCTTCCGGTGATCGAGGAGGAACTCGACCGCCTGAACGAGAACCCGTTCGTCAGCGT
>JBMOEP010000430.1:0-1914 GCA_049314675.1 Phenylobacterium sp. | reverse complement strand
AGAAGACGGTCTTCAGGCGGGTTCCGAGAATGTCCCAGCCCCGGTCGCATCCTCCGCCCGCTCGACGATGACGGCGGTGGCGACGTCGCCGAAGATGAAGTGGCTGTCACGGTCACAGAAGTTGAGGTGGCCGGAGGTGATCTCGGGATTCACCACCAGGACGGCCCGGGCGGATCCGGTGGCGATGTAATCCGCGGCGGTCTTGATGCCGAAGGTCGCCGAGGAACAGGCCACGTTCATGTCGAAGCCGAAACCCTCGATCCCCAGGGCCTGCTGAATCTCGACGGCCATTGCCGGATAGGCCCGCTGCATGTTGGAGGCGGCGCAGATCACGGCGTCGATCTGAGAGGCGTCCTTGCCCCATCGGGCGAGGGCGTCCTTCGCCGCCGCCACGCCGATCTCGGCCATGATCGACAGCTCGTCGTTCGATCGCTCCGGGATCAGGGGGTGCATGACCTCGGGGTCAACCACGCCCGACCGGTTCATCACGTATCGGGACTTGATTCCCGAGGCCTTCTCGATGAACTCGACCGACGAGGGAGTGAGGGCCTGGACAGTGCCCGCCGCGATCTCCCCGGCATGACGGGCGTTGAACAGTTCGACATAGGCGTTGAAGGCTTCAACCAGTTCGGCGTTGGTGACCCGCTCGGCGGGGGTGAAGAGGCCGGTGGCCGCGATGACCGCTGCGTGCAAGATGTCTCTCCGCTCCGATCCGGTTCGATCCGGACCTTGAGGCAGTGAATAGCACGCCGGGACGGGGCGGGAAGAGCAGGGGAGCGACCATGACGCCGGAACTGGGCCTGATCGAGGGGTATTACGGCCTGCCTTGGGACTGGACGGCGCGGGATCGTGTCATGCGCCGGCTGGCCACTGCGGGCTATCGCTTCTTCATGTACGCCCCCAAGGCCGACGCCTTCCTGCGTCGCCGGTGGCGGGAGGCGCATCCTGAGGCGGACCTGAGGGCCCTCTCGGACTTCTCGGCGGCCTGCCGGGACGCCGGCGTCCGGTTCGGCGTCGGCCTCAGCCCTTTCGAGGTCTGGAAGGACTTTGGCGCAGGGACCCGGGCCGCCCTGGCTGAAAAGCTGGCCCTCCTGGATGACCTTGGCGTCGAGGACCTGGGCATTCTCTTCGACGACATGCGCGGCGACCTGCCGGGCCTGGCTGAAGCCCAGGCCGAGATCGTCCACTTCATTGCTGGGCGGACCCGGGCTAGCCGGATCGTCTTCTGCCCGACCTACTATTCAGACGACCCGGCCCTGGACATGGCCTTTGGCCAGCGTCCCGAGGGCTATCTTGAAGCCCTTGGCCGCGCACTTGACCCCCGGATCGAGGTCTTCTGGACAGGCGAGGAGGTCTGTAGCCGCGCCTACGGCGTGCGCCATCTCGAGCGGGTGGGCGAGCAACTGGGCCGGCGGCCCTTCCTCTGGGACAACTATCCGGTCAATGACGGCCCCCGGATGTCGCCCTTCCTCTACCTGCGCGCCTTCACGGGGCGCCCGGCGCAGATCGGCTCCCAGCTGGCGGCCCATGCAGTGAACCCCGCCCTCCAGCCGGAGCTGACCCTGCTGCCCGCCCTGACCCTGCCGGAGAGTTACAGGCTGGGTGACGACTACGACTATGGCGCAGCCCTGGCGACCGCGTCCGGCGAGGTCCTGGGCCCGGGACTGTCCGACCTGGTCCGGCGGCACCTGATGCTGCTGAATGACACCGGGCGCGACAGGATGGAGCCGGACGTACGGGACCGGCTACGCGGGCGCTATGCCGCCTTTGACCACCCTGCCGCGCGCGAGATCGTCGACTGGCTCGACGGCAAGTGGGTCATGACCCGGGACATGATGGCTGGCGATCACTGACCGGCGGCGAGGGCGTCCAGGTGGGCGAGGTGGGGCTTGCACTGAGCCTCTGACCAGAAGG
>JBMOEP010000429.1:0-1919 GCA_049314675.1 Phenylobacterium sp. | reverse complement strand
CCGCCTGGGCGAGGGCCTGGTCGCGAAGGGCGCCGAGGCCGCCGTCCTGACCGCCCCGGCCTCCATCGCCTGGCTCTTCAACGTGCGCGGCGGGGACGTCAGCCGCACCCCCCTGCCCCTGGCCCAGGCCATACTGAACCGCGACGGCTCGGCCCGGCTCTTCCTGGAGCCCGCCAAGGTCACGCCCGAGCTCCCGGCCTGGCTGGGCAATGGCGTGTCCCTCGAAACACCGGCGGACCTGCCCGGCGCCCTGGCGGCGCTGAAGGGCAAGGTCGTGCTGGTCGACCCGGCCCAGTCGCCGTCCTTCTACTTCGACGCCCTGGAGGCCGCCGGCGCCCTTGTGCTGCGGGGCGAAGACCCCTGCGCCCTGCCCCGGGCCTGCAAGAACCCGGTGGAGATCGCCGGCTCCCGCGCCGCCCATGTCCGGGACGGCGTCGCCCTGACCCGCTTCCTGCACTGGGTGGCCACGGAGGCCCAGGCCCTGTTACCCGACGAGATCGAGGTCGCCAGCCGGCTCGAGGCCTTCCGCGAGGAGGTCGAGGGCCTCGCGGACCTGTCCTTCGACACCATCGCCGCCGCCCAGGGCAATGCCGCCCTGCCGCACTACCACCCCACTGAAAAGACCAATACCCGCACGGTGCCGGGCACCCTCCTGCTGGTGGATTCCGGCGGCCAGTACCCGGACGGCACCACCGACGTGACCCGCACCATGGCCATCGGGACGCCCAGCCGCGAGATGTGCGAGCGCTTCACCCTGGTGCTCAAGGGCCACCTGGCCCTGGCCAGCCTGCGGTTCCCGGAAGGCACCTCGGGGTCGGCGGTGGACGCCTTCGCCCGGGCCGCCCTCTGGTCGCGGGGCCTGGACTACGACCACGGCACCGGCCACGGCGTGGGCGTCTTCCTCGGCGTGCACGAGGGCCCGCACCGGATCGCCAAGGCGCCCAATGCCGTGGCCCTGCAGCCGGGCATGATCGTCTCCAACGAGCCCGGCTACTACAAGGAAGGCGCCTACGGCATCCGGATCGAGAACCTGCAGTACGTCACCTCGCCCAGGACCATCCCCGGCGGTGACCGGCCCATGTTGGGCTTCGAGGCCCTGACCCTGGCCCCCATCGACCGGACCCTGATCCTGCCCGACCTGCTCACGGTCGAAGAGCGCAACCAGCTCGACGCCTACCACGCCCGGGTCCTGGCCGAGATCGGCCCCCGCCTGGACGCTCCGGTCCGCGCCTGGCTGGAGGCCGCCTGCGCGCCGATCTCGGCAGAGGTTGCGTAATCCAGTCCGACATCGGCGCGGGCTTCGGACTGACAGCTGACAGTCCCCGGACCCTGATCGCCATCGGTTTCTCCCGTCGACTCTAGCCCAGCCCCTCAGCCGGCCTGGCCCTCGGGTGAGGCTGGAGAACCGCAGGCCATGCAGTAGCGGAAGAAGGCGAACTTGCGGGTCTTGCAGGTGCTGCAGTGGTTGAAGAGATGCAGGCCGCAGTGGACGCAGTAGTCGAGCTGGGTGCCCTCCATCGTCGGCAAGCCCCGGTCGCAGCCGGGACAGGTGCGGGCGCCGATCTTCTTCAGGGCCTCGTCGTAGGTGATGGCTTACACCCGCTCCGGCTCAGCCTTCTGTTCATCGGCCTCGCGCTTGGCGAGGTAGGCGCGTGTGGAGCGGATCAGGAAGTGGCCGATGACGATGGTGAGCAGGATGCCCACCCCGAACCGGACATACCCGCCATAGTCCGGAAGATAGGGGACCAGCTCGACGAAGAAGGCGAAGGCCGAGAACAGGATGAAACCGCGCTTGAACGGCCAGTAGTCGCCCCGGGGCCGGCGCATGAGCATCCAGGCCGAAATACCCAGGAGCGGCAGGGTCAGGGCCAGGCGCAAGAGGAAGACCTTGAGGTCCTGGAGGAAGCGGGCCTGCTTGT
>JBMOEP010000428.1:0-1919 GCA_049314675.1 Phenylobacterium sp. | reverse complement strand
ACGGTCGCTCCCGACGCATCCACAGCGCCGTCCTTGTCCAGGAACTTGAGGCGGCCTTCTCGGCTTTCCCCTTCGCAGAGATCCGTGAGCGTCTTGATGGCGAGGATCTCGTCTGGGCGCCCGTCCAGACTCCGGCAGAGGTCGTGGCCGACCCTCAGGTCGCTGCAGCTGGCGGCTGGGTCGATGTCGAGGATGGTCAGGGAGGAAGCTTCCGGTCACCAGCGGCCCCGGCCCGCTTCCCAGGTGCCGACGCCAGTCTGCGCCCTGCCCCGCCCACCTTGGGGCAACACACGCGAGAAGTGCTTGGGGAGCTGGGATACTCCGGCGAAGAGATCGAGGCCCTCTATCAGGCGGGCGCGGCGGCCTGAGCCTCCGGACGCACCCGGCTCAACCGCCTGTGGAACCCCCGGACCTCTTCTGGCCAGGACCCGAGTCTGCAGCGACGTCCGCCAGGACCCTGAGCATCTCGGTCGAGAACAGGGAGCCGCCAAGGCGCAAGCCGGGGCTGCTGGAGTCCGAGTTTCGGCCGCCGCCCAGAATGAGCGCCATCAACATTTCCTGCTCACGCTGGACGTCGGTGCCCCGGCTGCTGGCGTACTGAATGAAGTCGGCAGGCTGGGGTGTTTTCAGCGGGACCGTGGCGGCCCCGGTCCGGGCGAGGTCGGCGTAGACCTCCTGGACCGTGGCGGGACGCCCCGCCTTGTAGAAAATGGTCGGATTGGCTCGCGCCGCGTCCGGGAAGATCGTGACCGCGGGCGCCATGGGCTGGGTCTCGACGGCATCGATCAGGCGGGCCGATCCCATCGGCCCGAGGAAATGGGCCATGTAGAGCTCACCCTGGTTCGGTTCACGTCCGATGCGGCCCTTGAGATAGGCGGCGTTCTGCGAGGTCAGTTCGCCCGCCATAACCGAGGCGGCGTTGGGATCAAGCCTGAGATCCAGTACCGCCTGACGGGCACCGGCATCGACGACGTACCGGCCTTCGGGGGTCTTGCGCACCTGGTCGGCATAGGCTCCGAGGCCATGTCGTTCGCCGTACTGTTTGACCATGGCCAGCCAGGTCTGCTCGGTGAACTGGAAGAGACCCGCGGCCGAGGACGTCGAGGCCCGCGCGGTGGGATTAAAGCTGCTCTCCCGCTGGGCCGTCTTCATCAAATAGCCAGAGTCCACCCCCGTCGCAGCGCTGGCGCGCTGGATGATGGTCTGGACGGCGGACCTGATTCCACTGATCGACATGCCCGGATGGTGCCCCGGTATGGTAAACGGTGAATTAACTACGCCCATTTACCTTAGTTAAGAGTCTATTAATATCAGTAGCTCTTGGGCAGGTCCAGCACCTGTTCAGCAATGAAGTTGCAGATCATTTCCCGGCTGACCGGGGCGATGCGGGCGATCATCGCCTCACGGAAGTACCGCTCGACATGGTATTCCTTGGCGTAGCCCATGCCCCCGTGGGTCAGGACCGCCGCCTCGCAGGCGGCAAAGCCCGCCTCTCCGCCCAGATACTTGGCCGCGTTGGCCTCTGCACCGCAGGGCTTTTCCGCGTCGAAAAGGGCAGCGGCGCGGAAGGCCATCAGGTTGGCAGCCTCCAGTCCCATCCAAGCCCGGGCCAGGGGATGGGCTATGCCCTGGTTCTGACCGATCGGCCGGCCAAAGACCCGCCGCTCCCGAGCGTAGTCCGCCGCGCGCTTCAGGGCTGCGCGCCCCAGGCCCACCGCCTCCGCGCCAATCAGCACGCGTTCGGGGTTTAGCCCTGAAAGGAGGTAGGCGAACCCCTTGCCCTCCTCACCGACCAGATCCTCCCCCGGGACCTCGAGGTTGTCGATGAAGACGCTGTTGGACTCGATGGCCTTGCGACCCATTTTCGGGATCACCGTGGCCGTGATCCGGCTACGGTCGAAGTCGGTAAAGAACAGGCT
>JBMOEP010000427.1:0-1934 GCA_049314675.1 Phenylobacterium sp. | reverse complement strand
AGGCGATCTTGCGCGCCCCCAGCCGCCCAGCCGCCCGCCGCGCCGCCTCGCGGCCGACCTCGTGCGGTGCCGGCAGGTCAGAAAACCACCGGCGGGACAGGCCGTCGTATCCGCTTTCCATGCCTTCGCCCTCGCCGGCGATCACAGAGGCGCCGACATGGAAGCCCGTGGCCCTGTGCTCGCCGAAGAAGCCGTTTGAGGTGGCGAGGCGCCAGACCGACCGGGAGGACGACGCCGATCCGCCTTCGGTGTTGGCGATGCGCGGCATGTCCAGGGCGGCGGCCTCGGCCTCCCGGGCCAGCCCCTCGAGGGTCTCCGGATCTGGATCCGCAGGATCGAAGAGGTCGAGGGCCGGGTGCGGGGCCCGGGCCTGCCCGTCGGGATCGACCAGGCCCGCCCAGGGATCTTCCGGTGCCAGGCGCGCCATGGCCACGGCCCGCTCAACAAGACGGATGCGGCCTTCGGGCGAGATGTCCGATCCCGACACCGTGGCTTGGCGGCGGCCGACGAAGACCCTGAGGCTGAGGTCCCGGGCCTCTTCGCGCTCGACCTCTTCAAGGGCCCCGAGCCGGACATTGACCGAAAGGGCCTGATGTTCAGCGTCAATGGCTTCGGCGGCGTCGGCACCCGCCTTCAGGGCGGCGGAGACAAGATCAGCGGCGAGTTGGGACATCATGCCCCGGATATGGCCGTCCATCGTCCCCGGGGCAAGCCGGGAGGTCGACTTCACGGCAGGGCGTAGAACAGCAGGGCGACGGCGAGGAAGATATAGGCCGCCCAGGTGGCCGCGACGCCCGCAGCCCTCAGGGGCGAGGCCTCGCCCGAGCGGGACAGGCCGATGGCGTGGGCCACGCGTCCGGCGAACAGGACGAGCCCGCCGATGTGAACGGCCAGGCCGGGGGCGCCGGCGAGGGTCAGGGCGGTCAGGCCCACAAGGCCCATGGGAATGTATTCCGAGGCGTTTCCAAAGGCGCGGATGGCGCAGGCCAGCTCGGCGACGTCCCCATCCCCCAGGGCGACCCCGTGGCGACGCCTCTGGCGTACCACCAGCAAAGACAGTCCGAGGAGCAAGAGGAGGTGAAGGGCGCTCCAGAGCGCCAGGGTGTGGCCAGCCGGGATCAGGTCCATGGGCAGGGTCTCCGGGGTTGCCTGTCCCTACTTGTCGCCTGTCGGAGCCCCGCCGTCCATGGTCGGCGTCGATCTGCGGCCTGGGCAGGTGATCCAGGCGGCTTGCCCGCTGCCGGCGGCGCTCTAAAGTGGACCGCCATGAAGCAACTCGACCTTGACGATCTTCCGCCCCGGGCGGCCCAGCTCCTGGCGGGACTGGAGGCGGATGAGGTGCTTGTCCTCGTCCAGAACGGCCTTGTCGTCGGCCGGCTGGGCCCGGTGCCCTCGCCGCCACCCGCGCCCGGGGCCGAAGCGGCCGCCGAGGGGCCTTCGACCCTGGCAGGGGAAGCCCGTGCCGCCGAGATCTTCGAGCAGTTCCGTTCGCTCATGGAAGACGAGTACTAGGTCTGGGGGGGACGTCACCACCCCAGGGCGACGCCGTCCTTCCGCATCTCCGTTGCGGCCGCATAGCGCCCGGGAAAGCGCTGGATGGCCTGGTAGCCTCCAAACCCGCCATCACTCTCGCCGATCGGCCAGCCGAGGGCCGCCAGGGCTTCACGGGTGGCCTTGGGGACCCCGGACGCGAGCCGCAGGAGGCCCGCGCCGGGCTTGGCCGCCTCGCCGGTAGGCTCCGGAGAGCCTTCATGGTGCCAGCGGGGGGAATCCCCGGCCTCCTGCACCCCCAGTCCGAAGTCGACCATGTTCGACAGGACCTGGACCTGGCCTTGGGGCTGCATGTCACCGCCCATGACGCCAAAGGCCAGCCAGGGCTCACCGTCCCGGACCGCGAACCCGGGAATGATGGTCTGGAAGGGGCGCTTGCCGGG
>JBMOEP010000426.1:0-1935 GCA_049314675.1 Phenylobacterium sp. | reverse complement strand
CGGGGTGAGACCTGGGGGCGAGCCCTCCGGTCTGCTGCTATCTGGGCCGAGGTCGCGCCCCGGGCGGGTATCGCCATCGAGCAAAGGGGACTGCTGGTCCTGGCCCGCCGGCCGGAGGCCGTGGCCATCCTGGAGGCCTTTGCGGCCACCGAGATGGGCGAACAGTGCGAACTGCTTTCCGGGGACGCCGCGCAAGGCCGGCTGGCCGGGGTGCAGCCGGCGTCCCTCGGCGCCGCCCTCTGGAGCCCCCACGAAGTTCGCGTCGAGAGTCGTGAGGCCATCCCCCGCCTCGTCGAATGGCTTGCAAGTCTCGGTGTCGAGTTCCGGTTCCGTTGCGCGGCGCTGGCGATTGATGACGCCGGGGTCGAAACCTCCCGCGGCAGGATCGAGGCAGGACGAGTCATTGCCTGTCCAGGTGACGACCTTTCAACCCTCTACCCCGAGACCTACGACCGCCTGGGCGTGACGCGATGCGTGCTTCAGATGATGCGCCTGGAAAGCCCGGGACACAGGCTGCCGGCACCGCTGATGACGGACCTGAGCCTTGTCCGGTACAGGGGCTATGCGGACCTGCCACAGGCCGGAAACCTGCTCGCCCGGCTTCGGACCGAGCAGGCTGCACACCTTGAGCATGGGGTGCATCTGATCGTGACCCAGGGCCAGGACGGATCCCTCATCGTCGGAGACAGCCATCATTATGCGGCCTCGCCCGGCCCCTTCGCGGCCAGCGAGGTCGAGCGGCTCATCCTGGATGAACTCCGGGAGACCCTGGGTGCCTCACCTCCTGTCCGGGAGCGCTGGATCGGAACCTACGCCAGCGCCGAGGCCGACATGTTCCGCGCCGAGCCCGCAGTTCATGTAAGGCATGTCGTCGTCACGAGCGGCACAGGAGCCTCCACCGCCTTTGCGATCGCTGAGGAGACCCTTGAAGACATGTTCGGCCCGCCGCCAGGAGGCGCATTGCCATGAAGCTTTCCGCTGTCATCTTCGACTGGGCCGGAACCATGGTGGACTTCGGCTCCATCGCCCCCGTGATCGCCATGCAGAAGGCCTTCGCCCAGGAAGGGATCACCCTCACCGACAGCGAGATTCGCTCGGGCATGGGGCTTGCCAAACGCGATCATGTGACCGCGATCCTCGGATCGGAGCGGGTAAGCGGCGCATGGTCGGCAAGGCAGGGTCGTGACGCCGTGGATGCAGATATTGACCGGATATTCGAGGCGCTGGTTCCCCTGATGGCGGATGCCGGCGCGGAACGCGCGACCCTGATCCCAGGGGCTGCGGAGATTGCTCGTGCCCTCCGAGCGAAGGGGATCCGGGTCGGTTCAACGACCGGCTATACGCGGGCCATGATGGAGCCCATTCTGGAGCGCGCTGCCGCCCAGGGTTATGCACCAGAGGTCGTGGTCTGTGCCGGCGAGGCGGCATCCGGCCGGCCGGCACCCTTCATGATCTGGCGCGCCCTGGAGACCCTCGGCTGCTGGCCAACAGCCTCCGTCCTGAAGGTCGACGACGCCCCTGTCGGCATACTTGAAGGCCGGAACGCCGGTTGTCTCACAGTCGGCGTTGCAGCAAGCGGGAACGCGCTGGGCCTGGACGCTGAATCTTACGGCGCGCTGACCGGCAACGCGCGCACTGAAGGGCTCACCCGCGCCCGCAGCGCGCTTGCATCTGCCGGAGCGGACTTCGTGATCGACACCGTCGACGATCTCCTGCCGCTGCTCGAGTCCAACGGGCTGATCTGAAGCCAGGCCAGGCCCTGTCATCCCGCTCCCAAGTCCCCTGGAAACATCCTAGTGGGGGCCGATACATCGAGACGGGGACTATACAAATCGAGACCCGGTCATGAGGAATTCTTCGAACCGAAGCTGAAGTGATGCCTAAGGCCCCTAAGCCCCGGAGATCAAACTGGGGGTTGTCCAATGAGCACGCTGA
>JBMOEP010000425.1:0-1941 GCA_049314675.1 Phenylobacterium sp. | reverse complement strand
CGACGGGCGCCTTCCGCTCTATGCTGAAGACGGGCGGCCCTGCGCCCGCAGGACGCTTTTCGGATCTCGCCATGCTCGCCCCGGTCAAGGACTACCCCGCCCGGCACGCCTCGACCCTGCTGGCCTTCGAGGCCGCGCTCGAGGCCGTCCGCAGGGGCCGGGCCCGAACTAGTCCCGCCGGCGCGGCTTGATCCTGCAGACTCCGCGGGATAAGCGCAGGCGAAATTCGCAAGCCTGCGAGCCGGCATGACCTTCTACGAACACTGCGTCCGGGGCGCCCACCGCGCCTACAAACTGACGCTCTCGCCCCTGATCGGGCGCCAGTGCCGGTTTCTTCCGACCTGTTCGGATTACGCGGCAGAAGCCCTGATCACGCACGGTCCCTGGAAGGGTGCCAGACTGGCCACCCGCCGACTGTGTCGATGCAATCCCTGGGGCGGAACGGGCTACGACCCCGTACCGCCCCGGATCCCCGCGCCGATCGCTGCTGGCGACGCCGGGGGGCTCCGAAACGGACAGACCAAGCCATGATCGAACTCATCTTCCCCGACGGTTCCAAGCGGGCCTTCGACCCGGGTGCCAGCGGCCGCGACGTCGCCGCCTCCATCGCCAAGTCCCTGGAAAAGCGCGCCCTTCTGGTGCGCCTGGACGGCCAGCTCCTGGACCTTGACCGCCCCCTTCCCGGCGGCGGGACCTTCGAAATCCTGACGCGCGAGAGCCCCCACGCCCTGGAGGTGATCCGCCACGACGCCAGCCATGTGCTGGCCCAGGCGGTCCAGGAGCTTTTCCCCGGAACCCAGGTGACCATCGGGCCGGCTATCGAGGACGGCTTCTATTACGACTTCGCCCGGGACGAGCCCTTCTCGCTCGATGACCTCGGTGCCATCGAGGCGCGGATGGCCGAGATCGTTGACCGGGACGAGAAGATCGTCCGGGAGGTCTGGGACCGCAACGAGGCCATCGCCCACTTCAAGGGGATCGGCGAGGCCTACAAGGCCGAGATCATCTCCGACCTGGCCGAGGACGAGGTCATCACCGTCTACCGGCAGGGAAGCTGGAAGGACCTGTGCCTGGGTCCGCACCTGCCCTCGACCCGACATGTGGGCAAGGCCTTCAAGCTGACCAAGCTGGCGGGCGCCTACTGGCGCGGCGACCACCGCAACGCCCAGCTGCAGCGCATCTACGGCACGGCCTGGGCCAGCGAGGCGGACCTTGAGGCCCACCTGAAACGAATCGAGGAGGCCGAACGCCGGGACCACCGCAGGATCGGTCGGGCCATGGACCTTTTCCACCTGCAGGAAGAAGCCCGGGGGATGATCTTCTGGCATCCCAAGGGCTGGACCCTCTACCGCACGGTGGAGGCCTACATGCGCCGCCGCGTGGAGTCGGATGGCTATGTCGAGGTCAAGGCGCCCCAGATCATGGACCGGGGGCTTTGGGAGAAGTCCGGCCACTGGGAGAAGTTCGGCAAGAACATGTTCACGTGCGAAACGACGGAAGGCGAGGAGCTGGCCGTTAAGCCTATGAACTGTCCGGGACACGTCCAGATCTTCAATTACGGCCAAAAGAGCTACCGCGACCTGCCCCTTCGCATGGCCGAGTTCGGTGCCTGCCACCGGTATGAGCCGTCCGGCGCCCTGCATGGCATCATGCGCCTTCGCGCCTTCACCCAGGACGATGCCCACATCTTCTGCCGCGAGGACCAGATCGAGGCGGAGACGACGAAGTTCGTGAAGCTGCTGAACTCGGTCTACTCCGACTTCGGACTGGACCTGCACAGCGTGAAGCTGGCCCTGCGGCCCGAGGTCCGCGCCGGGTCCGACGCGGTCTGGGACATTGCCGAGGCCAAGCTGGACCGGGCTGCCCGCCAGGCCGTCAACATGGAAGTCGAGCCCCTGCCGGGCGAGGGTGCCTTCTATGGCCCCAAGCTGGAGTTCCACC
>JBMOEP010000424.1:0-1951 GCA_049314675.1 Phenylobacterium sp. | reverse complement strand
CGTCGCGCTACGCGCGCCACCTCCCCCTTGGGGGAGGAATTACAGAGCCATTGCTCCACCTCAGGGGGAGCTGTCGGCAAAGCCGACTGAGGGGGTCAGCTGAGGAGCCGTTGAACCCCTAGCGGAGGAATGACGGGTTCAGGATCTCGCAGATCAGTTCCTCTCGGTATCCACCAGCTTGTTCTTGCTGATCCAGGGCATCATGGCGCGCAGGCGGGCGCCCACGTCTTCGATGCCGTGCTCGGAGGCGCGGCGGCGGGTGGCCTTGAAGCTGGGCTGGCCGGCCTCGTTCTCCAGCATGAAGTCGCGCACGAAGCGGCCGGACTGGATGTCCTCGAGCACGCGCTTCATCTCGGCCTTGGTGTCGGCGGTGATGATCCGCGGGCCGGTCACGTACTCGCCGTACTCGGCGGTGTTGGAGATCGAGTAGTTCATGTTGGCGATGCCGCCCTCGTAGATGAGGTCGACGATCAGCTTCACCTCGTGCAGGCACTCGAAATAGGCCATTTCGGGGGCGTAGCCCGCCTCGACCAGGGTCTCGAAGCCGGCGCGGATCAGCTCGACCAGGCCGCCGCACAGCACGGCCTGCTCGCCGAACAGGTCGGTCTCGCACTCCTCGCGGAAGGTGGTCTCGATCACGCCCGAGCGGCCGCCGCCAATGGCCGAGGCGTAGGCCAGGCCGAAGTCCAGGGCGTTGCCCGTGGGGTTCTGGTGGATGGCGATCAGGCAGGGCACGCCGCCGCCCTTCTCGTACTCGCCGCGCACGGTGTGGCCGGGGCCCTTGGGGGCGATCATCAGCACGTCCACGCTGGCCTTGGGCTCGATGAGGTTGAAGTGGATGTTCAGGCCGTGGGCGAACAGCAGGGCCGCGCCGTCCCGCAGGTTGGGGGCGATCTCGGCATTGTAGATGCCGCGCTGCAGCTCGTCGGGCGCCAGCACCATCAGGGCGTCGGCCCACTTGGCGGCCTCGGCCACGCTCATCACCTTCAGGCCGTCCGCCTCGACCTTGCGGGCGGTGGCGGAGTCGGGCCGAAGGGCGACGGCGACGTTCTTCACGCCGGAGTCGCGCAGGTTCAGGGCGTGGGCCCGGCCCTGGGAGCCGTAGCCTACGATGGCGATCTTCTTGTCCAGGATCCGGGCGAGGTCGGCATCGCGATCGTAATAGACCCGCATGGGTGGTCTCCTTTGGACAAGACGGGCGCGGAGCCCCTCGGGCGACCGCGCGGAAGTGCGCCGCATGAAGGGGAAATTTCCCGCCGCGTCAAGCAAGGCCGGCCCTCCGGGCCATGCGCCGGAGGGCCGGAAGGCCGTCACCAGAAGAGGCTGAAGGCCACCTGGACGATACGCCCGGTCCACAGGTCCACCAGGACGGCGTCGCGTCCCAGCCGCACCCAGGCAAAGCCCACGGGCGGGATCGGTAGGCCATAGGTCCACCAGGTGTCGATCCGGTAGCGGGGCGTCCACCAGGTCCAGGGCAGGACCTCGCCATAGGACCACCGGCGGTAGGTATAACCTGGAGGCGCGGCCCAGCGGTCGGCCCGATAGCGGTAGGGCGGGGTCCAGACCGGCGGATACCACCGGGGATCGTAGCGTGGCGGACGTCCGCCCGGGTGCGGGGGCGGGCGGGGGCCGCCGGGGCGGTAGCCATCCGGGCGATAGCCGTCTGGCCTGTATCCATCGGGCCTGTATCCATCGGGGCGATAGCCGTCCGGCCAATACCGATCAGGCCGGTAGCCGCCGCTTCCGTAGCCCCCATTCCTGTAATCGTCATAGCGACGCTCGTCGCGGCGGTCGCCGTCCCGGTCTGGCTGGCGGTCCGGCCGCGAGTCGGGACGCGAATCGGGCCGGGGCGGAGGACGGGGGTCGGGCCGGGGGTCGGGGTTTACATCCCGGGGCTGGCCATAGCGTCCCCAGGCCTCGGGCCGGGCCGTGCCCCGGGCGTCCGGGCCGG
>JBMOEP010000423.1:0-1957 GCA_049314675.1 Phenylobacterium sp. | reverse complement strand
GTTCCCTCGCCGCCGCCGGAGGGGTAAACCCGCCTCATGCGCCTCGCCTTTCTCGGAACCCCTGACATCGCCGCCACCTGTCTCGCCGCCGTGGCGAGGGCCGGGCACGAGATCGTCGCCGTCTACGCCCAGCCCCCGGCGCCCCGGGGCCGCGGCCAGGCGCTTCGCCCCTCCCCTGTCCAGGCCCTGGCGGAGTCCCTCGGCCTGGCGGTCCGCACCCCCGCCTCCATGCGCGACCCGGCCGAGGTCGAGGCCTTCCGCGCCCTCGAACTCGACGCCGCCCTGGTGGTGGCCTACGGCCAGATCCTGCCCCGGGGGGTGTTGGAGGCGCCGCACCTGGGCGCCTTCAACCTCCACGCCTCCCTGCTGCCCCGCTGGCGGGGCGCGGCCCCCATCCAGCGCGCCATACTGGCCGGCGACACTGAGACCGGCGTCCAGGTCATGCGCATGACCGAAGGGCTGGACGAGGGTCCCATCCTCGCCACTGCCCGGCTCGACATCCGGCCCGACGAGACCGCCGGGACCCTTCACGACCGCATGGCCGAGGCGGGCGCCAGCCTGCTGGTCGATACCCTGGCCGACATTGCCGCCGGCCGCGCCATCGAGACCCCCCAGGCCATCGAGGGGGCCACCTACGCCAAGAAGATCAGCGCCCGCACCGCCCGCCTGCGCTGGGCCCGCCCCGCCGCCGAGCTGGATGCCAAGGTCCGCGGCCTCTCGCCCTTCCCTGGCGCCTGGTTCGAGGCCCCCGGGCCCCGCGGCCCGGTGCGCGTGAAGGCCCTGCTCAGCCGGGCCGAGGCTGGGTCGGGCGCACCCGGGACGATCCTGGACGCGGCCCTCCTTGTGGCCACGGGCGAGGGCGCCGTGCGCCTGCTCCGCCTCCAGCGCGAGGGCCGGGGGCCTCAGGACGCCGCCGACTTCCTGCGCGGCCTGCCCCTGCCCGCCGGGACGCAGCTGGCCTGATGCCCCGCTACCGCCTGACCCTCGAGTACGATGGTGGCCCTTACAAGGGCTTCCAGGCCCAGGGCGACCTGCCCACGGTCCAGGGTGCGGTGGAACGCGCGGTCCTGGCCTTCACCGGCGAGACCTTGCGCCTGCAGGCCGCGGGTCGAACCGACACCGGGGTCCACGCCACCGGCCAGGTGGTACACGTGGACCTTTCGAAGGACTGGCCCGCACTGACCGTGCGCAACGCCCTCAACGCCCACTTGGTCGACGAGGCGGTGGTGGTGCTGGAGGCCGAGGTCGCCCCGGAGGGCTGGCACGCCCGCTTCTCGGCCACCGAGCGGCGCTATCGCTACCGCATCCTCAACCGACCGACGCCCCCCGCCCTCGACCGCGGCCAGGTCTGGCACGTCAGGACGCCCCTGGACGCCGGGGCCATGCACGCCGCCGCCCAGGTCCTGGTGGGCCACCACGACTTCACCACCTTCCGCGACCTGGCCTGCCAGGCCAAGTCGCCGGTCAAGACCCTGGATGTCGCCGAGGTCAGTCGCCGGGGCGAGGAGGTCTGGCTCAGCTTCGCCTCGCGCTCCTTCCTGCACCGGCAGGTGCGGTCCATGACCGGCACCCTGGCCGAGGTCGGCGTTGGCCGGTGGACAGCGCAGGACGTGAAGGCCGCCCTGGAGGCACGCGATCGCCGGGCCTGCGGCCCCGTAGCGCCAGCGTCGGGCCTCAGCCTGACGGGCGTCGCCTACGCCGAGAGCGGCGCGGCGAAGTAGCGGCGGATCAGGGTCTCGTAGACCGATTGCAGGCGGCGGATCTCTTCCACCGGTGCCCGCTCGTCCACGGCATGCATGGTGCGGCCCACCAGGCCCAGTTCGACCACCGGGCAGAGGTCGCGGATGAACCGGGCGTCCGAGGTCCCCCCCGTGGTCGACAGGTCCGGCCGCTGTCCCGACACCGCCTCGACGGCGCCCGCCACCGCCGATCCCGACGCGCTCACCCGCTTCCTCCA
>JBMOEP010000422.1:0-1967 GCA_049314675.1 Phenylobacterium sp. | reverse complement strand
AGGAGAGACCAATGGCCAAGAAGATTCTGGGCTATATCAAACTGCAGGTGCCGGCTGGTTCCGCCACGCCTTCCCCCCCGATCGGGCCGGCCCTCGGCCAGCGCGGCGTCAACATCATGGGCTTCTGCAAGGAGTTCAACGCCCGCACCGAGAAGGAGGTCAAGGGCACGCCCTTGCCGACCATCATCACGGTCTACCAGGACAAGTCCTTCACCTTCATCACTAAGACGCCTCCGGCGACGCATTTCATCAAGGAGGCCCTGGGCATCAAGTCTGGGTCCAAGGCCCCTGGCCGCGATGTCGCCGGCAGCATTTCCCGCGCCCAGCTGCGGGATATCGCCGAGAAGAAGATGAAGGACCTGAACGCCATCGATATGGAGGCGGCCGCACGCATCATCGAGGGCTCCGCCCGTTCGATGGGCCTTGAGATTGTGGAGGGCTGACGCATGAGCACCCAGACCAAGCGCAATAAGACCTGGACGGGCGACCGCCTGGCCTCTCATCCGGTCGACGCGGCCATCCGGCTCGTCAAGGAAAACGCCACGGCCAAGTTTGACGAGAGCATTGAGATCGCCGTCAACCTTGGCGTCGATCCCCGTCACGCCGACCAGCAGGTCCGCGGTGTCGTCAACCTACCCTCCGGCACCGGCCGCGACGTTCGCGTCGCTGTCATCGCCCGCGACGCCAAGGCCGATGAGGCCACGGCCGCTGGCGCCGACATTGTGGGCGCTGAGGAGCTCGTCGAGCGTATTCAGGGCGGCTTCATGGAGTTTGACCGGGTGATCGCCACCCCCGACATGATGGCCCTCGTGGGTCGTCTGGGTAAGGTCCTCGGCCCCCGCGGCCTGATGCCGAACCCGCGGGTCGGCACGGTGACCCCCAACGTGGGCCAGGCCGTGAAGGATGCCAAGGGCGGAGCCATCGAGTTCCGCACCGAGAAGACCGGCATCATCCACGCCGGTATTGGCAAGGCCAGTTTCACTGACGAGCAGATCGCCGCCAATGTGCACGCCCTGGTCGACGCCCTGAACAAGGCCAAGCCCTCGGGTGCCAAGGGCACCTATATCAAGAAGATCAGCCTGTCCTCGACCATGGGGCCGGGTTTCCGGATCGACACCGGCTCTGCCAGCGCCTGAGGCACCGGATCTGAACGGACACAGGATTGGGCGCGGGGGCAATGTCTCCGCGCCCTTTTCATGTCCGGCCTGTCGGAGCGGCAGGGAAGTGAGGGCTGGACGCCTCCTGGTAGGCCCCGGAAGGCGAGGCCCTGTTGATCCGAGCCGGCGGGGACCCGCCGCAGGCGGTTGAGGAGGACGCGCGCCGCGACTACAAGAAGGGCCGGGCGGCCCCGCCGCCGACGGGCGTCCGGTGCTGTTCCCCTTGACGGCCCCCACCTGAGCCCCGCAGGGACAGGCCCTGCAATCTGGAGGACCACCCCATGAGACGCGCCGCCATTGTCAGCCCGATCCGTACCGCCGTGGGCAAGTTCCAGGGCAGCCTGGCCAGCCTGACGGCCGGCGAGCTGGGTGCCGTCGTCCTGCGCGCCCTCGTCGAGCGTACCGGGGTCGATCCTGGCCGGGTAGACGACGTGATCTTCGCCCAGGGCTACGGTAACGGCGAAGCTCCCTGCATTGCGCGTTGGTCGGCCCTGGCCGCTGACTTCCCGATCTCCGTCCCCGGCTACCAGCTCGACCGCCGGTGCGGCTCAGGACTGCAGGCGGTGATCGACGCGGCCATGATGGTCCAGACCGGTGTCGCTGACGTCGTCATCGCCGGCGGCGTCGAGAGCATGAGCAATGTCGAGTACTACTCCCTCGACATGCGCAGCGGAGCCCGCGCAGGCTCGGTAACAATGCACGACCGACTGGCCCGCGGCCGGGTCATGAGCCAGCCCGTCGAGCGCTTCGGGGTGATCTCGGGCATGATCGAGACGGCGGACAACCTGGCCCGCGACTATCAGATCAGCC
>JBMOEP010000421.1:0-1970 GCA_049314675.1 Phenylobacterium sp. | reverse complement strand
ACGAGATCGACCGCTTCTTCGAGCCCGGAAAGGGCGAAGGGGTGCGGTGGAACGACCCGGCCTTTGGTATCGACTGGCCGGCCGAGCCCCGGGTGATGTCGGACCGCGACGCCACCTGGCCAGACTTCAATCCGGCCTGACCGTGGCCCGGATCCTGCTGACCGGCGCCAGTTCTTTCACCGGCCTCTGGATCGCAGAGGCCCTGGCCGCCGCCGGGCATGAGGTGGTCGCCACTCTAACGCGGGACGCCGACGTCTATCCGGGCCTGCGCGGCGAGCGGGTCGCCCGCCTGGCCGGCAGCGCAGCGCGGGTGTTCGCCGCCCCCCTCGACAGCGACCGGTTCCGCGACCTCGCCCGTTCGGGTCGCTTCGATGTTTTCGCCCATCATGCGGCGGACATTCCTGGCTATCGCTCCCCCGACTATGACGCCGTGGCCGGCGCGGCGCGGAACCTGGCGGGCGCCGAGGCGGCAGTACGTGCGGCCGCAGTGGGTGGCTGCCGGGCCCTGATCTCCACAGCGACGGTGTTCGAGCCCGGGGAGGGCGGTGAGGGTCCCGACGCCCCGGCGGTGAGCCCCTACGGCATCTCCAAGGGCCTGACCGGCCAGGCCCTGGCGGGCTTTGCGGCGCAGGCCAGCCTGGCCTTTGGCCGGTTCGTCATCGCCAACCCCTTCGGCGTTCTGGAGGAGGGCCGGATGGGCTGGTCCCTGTTCCAGGCCTGGTTCCGGAGCGAGCCCGGGCGGGTGCTGACCCCGGCCTATGTCCGCGACAACCAGCCGGT
This sequence comes from Phenylobacterium sp., assembly GCA_049314675.1. Taxonomy (GTDB): domain Bacteria; phylum Pseudomonadota; class Alphaproteobacteria; order Caulobacterales; family Caulobacteraceae; genus Phenylobacterium. Next base: position 1,190 of record JBMOEP010000421.1, on the reverse strand, counting down.
CCCCGACCTGGCGGCGGCCTATGCCCGGCTGGCGGAGCGCCTGCTGTTGGCGGGTGAACCGTTGAAGCTGGACGCCCGTCCCTCGGGCCTTGTGGGGACCCAGGGCGACTTTGCCCGCCGCCTCGCCGCCGAGGCCGCCCCGCGTCTGGGCCTGGCCTGTGACCTCGTCCTGAACGACCAGGTCGACTTTCCCGAGCCCCGGGTACGGGTGAACGCTGAGCCCTGCCTGCCTGCTGGCTGGACCGGCGAGGTCTTCTTCGACGCCTACTGCGCCTACTACGCGCGCCTGGCGGCGGAGGGGCGGCTCAACGGGCCGGCGTGAGGTCGGTGATATCCAGGTGGTCCTGAGGCGGTCGATCTGCCGGGTCCAGGATAGGTCCTCCATCAGCCGGGCGTGGGCAGTCGCCACCTCCCGGAAGGCCTCGCGGTTCTGGTAAACCGCCTCGAGACGCTCGACGATCTCGTCCACTGAGCTCTCGCCCCAGACATCGAAATCGGGGTTGGAAGCGGCCTCAGGGACCGGGGATTGGTCGGCGAGGGCGAAGCCGATCTGCCTGTCCAGGAGGTCCATGTGTCCGGTGTTGGCCGAGAGCAGTGAAGGTACGCCCAGCGCCAGAGTCTCCATCGCCACCAGGTTGGTACCGCCCTCGCAGCGGTTAGGGAAGATCGCCACGTCGCACTCGCGGATGACGGGTGGCAGGAGAGCGTTGGGGATCTCGGGCAGGGCGATCACGCTGTCTGCCGGCACCCCGTTGCGCGACAGCCAGCGGCGCACGTCGATCCGGCCCTCGCCGTCCAGGAGGTCTGCGCCGTCGAAAACCCTGGAGCGCATGATCTCCCGGACTCCCTCGGCCCGGGGCCAGGCATTATGCCAAGAAGTCACAAGCACCGCGTCATCGTGCCTCTGACGGAAGGCGCGGAATGCGGCGGCGACGATATCCTGGCCCTTGCGATGCTCGATCTTGCCTCCAGAGAAGATGGCGAAGCGGTCGCCCAGGAGGCCTCTTCGGGGTGCCGGGTGGAACCGGGAGGCGTCGATGCCCTGGATATTGTCGGTGACGTTCTGAACCCCAAGGTCCCGGAGGTAAGCGCCGTTCCAAGCGGACCCCGCAATGACGCTGTCGAACCGGTTGAGCTGCTCTACGGCCTCCGGGGAGAAGGTCGTCCTGTCGAAGAAGATGCAGGCGTGA
>JBMOEP010000420.1:0-1973 GCA_049314675.1 Phenylobacterium sp. | reverse complement strand
GGACCTCCGCAGTGGTCGGACCTGGGCATGTACATGCAGACGGTCATGCTGCTGGCGGTGGAGCAGGGGCTGGACACCTGCGCCCAGGAATACTGGGCTCGCTATCCGAAAACGGTGGCCGAGGTCCTCGGCCTTGCCGACGACCACATGCTGTTTGCGGGGATGGCGCTCGGCTGGCGGGACGAGGCCGCGCCCATCAACACCCTGCGCTCGGCCCGGGATCCCTTCGAGACCTGGGGAGACCTGCGGGGCTTCTGAGGCTAGAGGTCGAAGACGCCTGCGCCGCCAGCTTCGTCGCCCCAGGCCAGCCGCCTGGCCTTCCGGCTGAAGGCCAGGGCCGAGATGGACTCGCCCTTATCGGCCTTGTGCATGTCGATCCGCTGGCCAGTGAGATCGCAGGTCCAGACCCGGCCGTCCTCCAGGCCCGCGGCGACCAGGCGGGAGTTCGGATCCGCTGCCACCCGGGCGACCAGGGCGCTTTCGTCATAGCCGATCTCGGCGGCTTCCTTGCCAAGGGGGCCGGCCGAACCTGCGAAGGGCCAGACAACCGCGCCGTTGGCGCCGGACGTGACCAGCATCTGGCCTTTGGAGAGGAAGGCCAGGCTCTTCACCTTGGCCGGATATCCACCCATCTTCAGGTTCTTGTCGTCGGCGACGCGCCAGCCGTGCAGGGCGTTTTCCTGCATGGCGCTCATCAGGAACTTGCTGTCCGGGCTCCAGGCCAGGGCGATGTGACTGCCGGCCCACTTGAGGAGTTCCGGCTTTTGCTCGGCGATGCGGGCATACCAAAGCCAGGCCCCCCCGTAGGTGGCCGCCGCCAGCCGCCGGCCGCGCGGATCAAAGGCCAGGTCGGTGACGGACCGCTCGTGGGGGAAGAGGCGTCGGAAGTCCGGGGCGGCGGCGTCCCGGACCTGGACTTCGCGACCCGAGGCCCAGGCGATCAGCCCCGACTGCTCACTGGCCGCCAGGGCGTCGATCCACCGCCCCGGGGACCTTTCCAGCTCCTGGCAACCGGAGTCCCGGGTCCACACCAGGGCGCCATCATCACCGCCCGTCAGCAGCCCCTGTCCAGAGGGATGGACCGCAGCGCAGAGGACCGCGCCACTGTGGGCTGCGTGGACCTGTCCGTCCTCGCTGCGTACGGTTCCGTCGCCGAGGGCGAACCAGGCCCTATCGTCGGCATCGAACAGGGCGGCGGTCACAAAAGCATCAAAGGCATGGGTCATTACGCCTCCATACCCCCGGCGGGCGAGACTGGGGAAGGGGTGCATCCGGTTGGGGCTTTACAATCCCGATCTGATTGGCGAAGGGTTTTTCAACGTAGGTGGACGCCCGTGGCGTTCTGAAGGGAAGGATTGTCTCATGGGTGCGAAGCTTGGCGGCGGTGGCGGATCTCGCTTCGATCTCGGTCAGAACAGCGAGATCAACGTGACGCCCTTCGTCGATGTGATGCTGGTGCTCCTCATCATCTTCATGGTGTCGATCCCGGCCGCCACTGTGTCCATCAAGCTTGACCTGCCGCCGGCCGTGCCGCCGCCGCCCGGGACCAAGACCGAGGAGCCGACGGTCATCAATATCCAGAACGGCGGAATCTTCATCGGCGAAGCCGCCACGACGGTCGACACCCTCCCGGCGGACCTGGCCCGCAAGTTGAACAAGCCGGACCCGACCCAGGAGCGCGTCTACATCCGCGCCAACCGCGACGTTCGCTACGGCGAATTCATGCGGGTGATGAACACCCTGCAGGGCAATGGCTACTTCCAGGTCGCGTTGATCAACGAAGAGCTCTGATATCTCTCCCCGACTGGGGAACAGGGGCTCGCCCGGGAGACCGGGCGGGCCTTTTTGCTTGAGGGGTGCTGCGGGCTAGGCGGCGCAGGCCTCAAAGCCGGCCTTCAGGGCCTCCGGGTCCAGGTTGCGGCCGATGAAGACCAGCCGTGACGTCCGGGTCTCATCTTCACGCCAGGGGCGCT
>JBMOEP010000419.1:0-1974 GCA_049314675.1 Phenylobacterium sp. | reverse complement strand
CCGATGTAGCCAGCGCCGCCATTGTCGCTCGTAAAGATGATCAGGGTGTCCTTCTCCAGGCCTTCCTGGCGGAGGGTCGTCAGGATCCGCCCGACGTTACGATCGAGGTTCCGGACCATGGCAGCGTAGACGCGCATGCGGTGATCCTTGATCTGGGGCAGGGCGTCATAGTCCTCACGCGTGGCCTGCAGCGGGGTGTGGATCGCGTTGGGGGCGAAGTACATGAAGAAGGGCCGGTTCCGGTTAGCGCGGATCGCCCGCACCGCCTCGTCGGTCAGGTAGTCGGTCATGTAGCCCTTGGGGGCGAACATTTCCGAGCCATTGTACTGGACCATGTAGGGAAGGTTCGGCCACAGGAACCGATCGATCGGGTCCCAGGGCTGCTTGGAGTTGACCACCGTCTTGTCCCCGACCGGAAGGAACAGGGATCCGCCCGACATGAAGCCCAGGCTCTCGTCGAAGCCACGGTCCTCCGGTCGCGATCCGGGATTGGCTCCGAGATGCCATTTGCCGAAATGGAGCGTGTGGTAGCCTTGGCCCTGAAGCAGCTTGGCGACGGTGATCTCGCTGGCAGGTACCGCCATGGACTCCATCGGCGGAACGTCCTTGACCTTCTCCTTGAAGAACTTGGGCCGGACGATCACGCCGGGCTCGGCGGACGTTCCCACCATGCGTTGGAAGGCGACCGGCGCCGGGGTGAACTCCATGCCCATGCGGGTTGCGTAGCGCCCGGTCATCAGCGAGGCGCGGGAAGGTGCGCAGGTTGCGTTGCCTGCATAGCCATTCTCAAAGATGACGCCGTCGCGGCCGAGGGAGTCCATGTTCGGCGTCGGAACAGCGCTTCCAGCCACGCCGCCGTTGAGGGTGAGGTCATTGAAGCCCATGTCATCCACCAGAATGAAGATGACGTTGGGACGACCACTGGATGGCGGCCGATCCGCTGGCCCCGGTTCCCAGACCACCTCCCGGTTAGGCGCGATATCGGGAAGCCGGGACTGGGCGATCAGGCTCAGAACGGTGAAGCGGTTGACCCAGGCGAGGGCTCCGAGGCCGGCCAGGATAAGCAGTCCTATGCCGAGGACTTTCAGGAGTTTCATCGGTTCGCCTCCTCAGGCGGTCTTGCGGGGGGAAAGGCCCTGTTGCTCCAGGCGCCAATGGAACTGGTCCATGCGGTCCTGGCCGAAGAAGGGTTCGTTGTTGAAGGCGATCATGGGCACGCCGTAGTGGCCCGCCTGGCGCTGAGCGACCTGGTTTTCCTCGATCACGGCGTGAAGCCTTCCGGCTTCGGCTTCAACGCGATCAAACAGCACCTTGGGGTCCAGCCCCGCGCGCCGCGTGGCTTCGGCGAGGTGATCGCCCTCGTGCCAGTTGTCCACCTGGCCGCTCCAGATCATCGTGCTGACCTCCTGCAGGAAGGCCAAGCCCTGGCCCGCCTCGGCGGCAAGGACGCCCAGCCGGGTCAGGCGGTGAATATGGGGCTGATCCTTCGGATAGGTTCCGGTCGCCATGTCCATGTAGACCGGGTCCGGGCGGGGCCAGCGGAAGGGCAGGCCCAGGAACTCCGCCTCTCGCCGGGTGTCCATCATCAGGTAGGAAAACCAGAGGGGATCGCGGCCCTGGAAGAATTCCGGCGTACGGACCGCGAGGGGATAGACCGGGCGGACGCGGCAGGTCACGTCAAACTTCGCCTGCAGGTCTACCAGCCTTGGGGTGATCAGGTAGGAGTAGGGAGAGCGGAAGGACCAGTAGAGGTCGTATTCAAGCGCCATTCGAAATCTCCCTGGAGAGCGTTGTCGAGTCGGGCCGGCCTCGCATAGGCTCCCCGGATCGGGAAGCGATCGGGGAGGTTTGGATGCTGGCTTTGAGAGTTGTTGTGGGCGCGCTGGGGCTGCTTGCCCTGATGCTGGCTTCGCGGATCTGGGTGAATCCGGCCGCGGTCGCCACCCAGCTCGGACTTCTGGTGAATGGCGAGTT
>JBMOEP010000418.1:0-1985 GCA_049314675.1 Phenylobacterium sp. | reverse complement strand
TGGATCACCGACGGCAACTACACGATCTGCCAAGACCTGGTCTGGAGCCGGGCCACCGACATCATCTGGCTGGACTATCCCCTGTCGGTCAGCATGCCGCGCCTGCTGAGGCGCACGCTGGACCGGGCGATCACGGGGCGGGAGCTTTGGGAGGGCACGGGCAATCGCGAACTCTTCAACCGCTGGTTCGATAGGGATCACCCGGTCTGGTACACCCTGCGCCACTACAAGGACTCCACCGCCCGACGGGAGGCGCGGTTCGCGGATCCGCAGTGGTCGGGCCTGCGCCTGCACCGGGTGAAGTCGCCCCGGGAGGCCGAGGCCCTGGCGGAGCGGCTGGCGGCCCTGGACGCCGAAGCGGCCAAGGCATGAAAAAGCCCGGCAACCCTGAGGGGCCACCGGGCGATTTCAGCCGGGCCGGAGCCCTCGCGGGCTACTTCTTGATGCCGTCCTTGGCCTCTTCGGCCGTCTTGGAAACAGCGCTGCCCGCCGCCTGGACGTCCTTGCCGACGCCAGAGAAGGTATTGCAGCCAGCAATGGCGAGGGTCGCCGCGGCGGCCGCGAGGATGAGGATCTTACGCATTTGTGGACATCCTTTGGGTGAGCCAGAAAGTGAGAGCATAATCTAAGCTAACATTCTGGTTAACAAAAGGCTGAACCCGCGCCTAGGCCGGGCGGAAAACCGGGGCCGGAGGGCCGCCCTCCGTGGGCTGGAAGCGCACCTTGACCCTTTGGCCGATCTTCAGGCTATCCGGGTCACAGTCCACGAAGTTGGTCAGCACCGCCGGGCCCTCGTCGAGGGTGACATAGCCGATCACATAGGGACCCGTGGGCGAGCGCCGCATGATGGAGAAGGTGTAGATCTCGCCCTCTCCGGGGCTTTCTTCCCAGACGGTATCGTCCGAGGCGCAGAAGGGGCAGAAGGCGCGGGGATACCAGTGCGCCTTGCCGCAGGCGGTGCAGCGCTTGATCAGGAACCGGCCCTCGGCGGCGGCGTCCCAGAAGGGCTGGCTCTCGACGGTGACCGCGGGTGCCGGGATGACCCGGCCGGCGGGTTTGGCTTCAGCTTCGCTCATCTTCCTACTCCCGCTCGAGGATGACCGTGGCCGCGCCGTGGCGCGTGCCCAGGGATCCGCCCGTGCCGTGGGCCAGGGCGAGGTCGCAATTGGCCACCTGGACCCTGGGGTGGGCCTCGCCGCGCAGTTGGCGCACCGCCTCGATGACCTTGGTGATGCCGCCCCGGTTGGTGGGGTGGTTGTTGCAAAGGCCGCCGCCGTCGGTGTTGAAGGGCAGCTTGCCGACGCCCGAGATCAGGTTGCCGTCGGCCACGAAGCGGCCGCCCTGGCCCTTGGCACAGAAGCCCAGGTCCTCGATCTGCATCAGCACGGTGATGGTGAAGCTGTCGTAGATGGAGGCGTACTTGATGTCGGCGGGGGTGACCCCGGCCTCCGCAAAGGCCCGGGGGCCGGACCAGACGGCGCCGGAATAGGTGAGGTCCAGGCCATGGCCGCCGCTGGGGCCCTTGGGCGCCTCGCCGGAGCCGATCACCTTGACCTTCGGCCGGTTCAGGCTGCGCGCCACCTCCGGCGAGGTGATGATCAGGGCGCCGCCGCCGTCGGTGACGACGCAGCAGTCCAGCAGGTGCAGGGGGTCGGCGATCATTCGCGAATTGACCACGTCCTCCACCGTGACCACGTCCTTCAGGAAGGCGTGTTCGTTCCACTGGGCGTGGTGACTGGCGGCCACCTTGATCCAGGCCAGCTGCTCGGAGGTGGTGCCGTAGTCATGCATGTGGCGCATGGCGCACATGCCGTAGGTATTGTGGGTCGAGCCGCCGTAGATGTTCTCGAAGCCGGCCTCGGGGGCGCCGTCGGACAGCTGGCCGGGGCGGGCGCCGCCGCCGGGACGGCCGCCCTGCCCCTGGCGTGGACGCCCGGCCAGGGTGATCAGGGCCACCTGGCACTTGCCGGCGGCGATGGCCTGGA
>JBMOEP010000417.1:0-1988 GCA_049314675.1 Phenylobacterium sp. | reverse complement strand
GGCTCGAAAACGCCCTCGGAGAAGTCGAACATCTCGGGGGTCAGCACGAAGGCGAAGCCCTCGCCCTGGACCTGATTGCGGGACAGCACCCGGCCGCGCCGCACCTCCTTGGGGGCGGTCAGGTAGTGGAACTGCGCCGGAAGATCGCAGGCGTGGGCGATCTCCGCGACCCGGGCGCGGTCGGCCCGGCGCAGGAGGCCCAGGTCCAGGACCACCGGGGTCCCCGAGGCCATGACCGCCGCTGCCGTGGACCAGATCTGCGCCTCGCAGCGCTCGATGCGCTCCATCAGCCAGTTGAAGTCCGGCTGCTGCGGCATGTCCTGGGCAAAGAGCCTGGCCATCCAGTCGTCGATGGAGAAGGCCACGGCCCGCTCACGGCGGGCGAGGTCGGCCCCGTAGGTCGACTTGCCCGAACCCGAGGGCCCGAAGATGACGTGCAGGGTGGGCGCCGCGGCGGTGGTCAACGGACGGTCAGCCCGCCATCGATCACCATCTCCGCGCCGGTGACATAGCGGCTCTCGTCCGAGGCCAGCCACAGGATGCCGTTGGCGATGTCGAGGGGGAAGCCCTTCACGCCCAGGGGCACGGCCGTCTGGGTGAGCGCGTCCAGGGCGAGGTCACGCTGGGGCCGGGCATTGTCGCCGGGGGCACCGGTGCCGATGATGCTGTCCCAGATCGGGGTCTCGATGATGCCGGGGTGCATGGAGTTGACCCGGATCCCGTCCTTGGCGTTGGCGCACTCCATGGCCACCGACTTGGTCATCAGCCGCACGGCGCCCTTGGTGGCGCAATAGCCGCTCATGTTGGGCGAGCCCTTCAGCCCGGCGATCGAGGAGATATTGATGATCGAGCCGCCCTGGTGCTCGCGCATGAGGGGCAGGGAGTGCTTCATGCCCAGGAAGACGCCGTCGACATTGATGGCCATCTGGCGCTTGAAGTCGGCCAGGGAGAATTCGGTCACCGGGCCGGACAGGCCGATGCCGGCGTTGTTCACCAGGATATCGAGGCGGCCATGCAGGGCCTTCACCTTGCCGACGGTCTCGATCCAGGCGTCCTCGCTGGTGACGTCATGGTGCAGGTAGTCCGCCTTGGCGCCCGCAGCGCGCAGGGCCTGGATGACCTCGGCGCCCTTGTCGTCCTGGATGTCGGTGATGACGATGATCGCGCCTTCCTCGGCCAGCCGCTCTGCGCAGCCCCGACCGATCCCGCTGGCCCCACCGGTGATGAGCGCCACCTTGCCCTGAACCCGTCCCGCCATGATCGTCTCCTTTACGCTTGACCCCTTGGGGATTTTTCAATGCCTAGCGCAGGGCGGCGGGATTGCCCATAGCCCGGGCCAATCCGCAGTCCTGAAGGAAGACGCCCATGCCCATCGCGATCCGCCCCTGCGGCCCGCAGGACGCCGAGGCCCTGGCCCTGGTCAGCCGGGCGACCTTCCTGGAATCCTACGCTGATGTTTTGCCGGCGGCGGACATCCTGGTCCACTGCGAGGTCCAGAACGGCCCGGAGCTCTACCGGGACTGGCTTTCGACACCGGGCTGGCGGGCCTGGCTGGCGGAGATGGCGGACACCCGCGCGCCCGTGGGCTTCGCCCTGTCCTGTCCGCCGGACCTCCCCCTCGAGACGGGGCCGGTCGACGTGGAGCTGAAGCGGATCTACCTCCTGCACCGCTTCCAGGGCGGCGGGTCCGGCGCGGGGCTCCTGGCGGCGACGGAAGCGGCCGCCCGGGCAGACGGCTTCGAGCGCCTGCTGCTGGGCGTCTATTCGCAGAACGCCCAGGCCCTGGGCTTCTACGCCCGCCAGGGCTTCTCCCAGGTCGGGGTGCGCACCTTCCGCGTGGGCGCCAACGACTACGACGATCTGGTCCTGGCCAAGGCCCTGGCCGATGGCGGATTGGTGGAAACGAGTCTCCTGCCTCGCCGTTGACCCCCTCACCGGGCTTTGCCCGGAGCTCCCCCTTGGGGGAGCAATTGGGCGGCTACAATTCC
>JBMOEP010000416.1:0-2001 GCA_049314675.1 Phenylobacterium sp. | reverse complement strand
TGTTGACGCCGCGCTGGCCCAGGGCCGGCCCGATGGGCGGCGAGGGCGTAGCGGAGCCCGCGGACACCTGCAGTTTGATATAGCCCAGAATTTTCTTGGCCATGCTCTCCTCTTTGACCGGACGCCCGGTCGGTTGAGCCGTGGTGCGGGGTCAGACCTGCTTCCCCTCCCACGGATTTGAAGTCCCCCGGCCGGAAGCCCGGGGACGGGTTTCAGTCAGGAGACTTTCTCGACCTGACTGTATTCGAGCTCGACCGGCGTGGCGCGTCCGAAGATGGACACCGTCACGCGCAGGCGAGCACGATCCTCGTCGACCTGTTCCACCGAGCCGTTGAAGCTGGCGAAGGGGCCGTCTGTGACCCGAACGGTCTCGCCGATCTCGAAGGTGATGGTCGGCTTTGGCCGCTCAACGCCCTCCTCGATGGCACCAATGATCCGGGCGACCTCTCGCTCGGACACTGGCTGGGGCTTGTTCTGGCTGCCCAGGAAGCCCGTGACCTTGGGTGTATTCTTGATCAGGTGATACGCCTCATCCGTCAGCTCCATCTTCACCAGGACATATCCAGGGAAGAACTTGCGTTCGGCATTGATCTTCCGTCCGCGGCGGATCTCCACCACGTCCTCTGTCGGCACGAGGATGTCCGAAAACCTGTCCTCAAGGCCCTGGGTGCGGGCCTGCTCGCGGATCGCGTCCGCCACCTTCTTCTCGAAGTTGGAATAGGCGTGGACGATGTACCACTTGTGACGCGGGTTTGCCGCGACGGGCGCCTCGGTGTTCATGGCCAGACTCAACCCCCGTTTGCGAACTTGAGAATGAACGAGAGGCTCCAGCCAAGGAACAGGTCCACCAACTGTAGGAAGACCGCCGCCAGCACGACCATGATGCCGACGAAGACCGAGGTGATCCAGGTCTCCCTCGGTGTGGTCCAGGTGATCCGCCGCGCCTCGGCGCGTACCTCACGCATGAACTGAAGGACGCCGACGCGCTTTTTGGGCGCGCCCACCGGCCCTGTGGCCAGGGCGGAATTCGGCGCGACAGCGGCAGCGGTTCGCGCTGCACGCTCCTTCATCGCCTGAGGCTTGGAGCCCTTGTTCCTGGCCATGGCCGTTCCGTAACTCTCTCTCTTTATTTGCCCGGACCCAATGGGCCCGAACCCTACATAATCAGCCCGTGGCAGGAGTGGAGGGACTCGAACCCCCGGCCCTCGGTTTTGGAGACCGATGCTCTACCAGCTGAGCTACACTCCTGTGCTCCGACCCCGAGGGGCGCGGACACGCCGGAAACGGACCCTTGCCGGGCCCGGTTCTCCGGAGCCGGCTCGTTTAGCAGCGCCTCCCCTGCTGAGCAAGGGGCGCGCGGTCTTGCGTCCGCACTCCTAGTCGTTGAAGGATGCGCCCGCGCGGCAAAAGCCGCCGCGCCCGAAATCAGGGAGAAGACATAATGATGCGCCTTCCGGGCTTCATCGCTGCCGCCATACTGACGTTCAGCGCCACCACTGGAGCCGCAGTCGCGCAAGAGCGCGGTGCGCCGCCGCCGACCGGCGACTATTGGCAGACCTGCAGGAACGTCTCGACGGTCGGGTATGGACCCAACGCCATAGTGACCGCCCAGTGCCAGGACCGGTATGGGCGCTGGAACAACACCAGCCTGAGGGTTGGAAACTGCACATACATCACTAACCTCGACGGTCGCCTCGAGTGCCGATCCGGGGGCAACTCCGGTGGCGGCTGGAACGGTGGGACGAATGGCGGCCGGCCGCCCTACGCCCAGCCCCAGGCCACCCTCTTCTCCGGCCTGAACTTCAGCGGCCAAGCCTTCGATACGAACCGGGAGTACTCAAACCTCCCAGCCTACTTCAATGACAAGGCCCTGAGCCTGCGGGTCACCGGCCGAACCGCCTGGGAGGTCTGCTCGGACGCCAACTACCGCGGAAACTGCCAGATTCTTGACCGCGATGTCCCGGACCTGCGTCGCTATGGCCTCGGCTTCGCTGTCAGCTC
>JBMOEP010000415.1:0-2017 GCA_049314675.1 Phenylobacterium sp. | reverse complement strand
GGACCGGGTCCGGAAATCGGGCCTGACGCCAATGCTGGCCGACCCCGTTCAGGTCGCCGCGGCCCGGAGCGCGGCGACGGATGGCGGCGCGCTGGAGGTCGGCCTCCACGTGGACACCGGCATGAACCGTCAGGGCCTGTCGCACGGCGCCCTGTCGGACCTCGCCCGAGACGGTGCCCGGGGCCTCAACCCCGTCCTGCTAATGAGCCACCTGGGCTCGGCGGCGACGCCGGAACACCCTCGCAATACCCTTCAGCTCCAGCGGTTTCGCGAGGCGCGGAGCCTGTTTCCCGATTTGCGCGCAAGTCTCTCAGCCTCGGCGGGTGCCTTCCTCGGTCCGGACTGGCGCTTCGACATGGTCCGCCCTGGCGTGAGCCTGTTCGGCGGAGGACCGTTCGAGCTACCAGATCCGCGGATCGAGGCCGTGGCGACCCTGGACGCCCCCATCCTCTATGTGCGGACCGTCGAGGCGGGTGAATGGCTTGGCTATGGTTCAGGCCTCAGGCTGGATCATCGCATCCGGGTCGCAGTCGTGGCGGCCGGCTATGCTGACGGGTTGCTGCGCCGGGGCGGAGGCCGTGCCTGGGCCTGGTTCGCCGGCGCCCGGCGGCCGGTCCGCATCGTCAACATGGACCTCATGGCCATCGAGATCGGCGACACCCCCGCCCAGCCTGGCGACCGGGTCGAACTCATGGGCGCCAACCTGCCGATCGACGACCTGGCCACGGCGACCGACACCGTCGCCCACGAGTGCCTCGTGCGGCTCAGCGCCCGAGCCCGTCGCCGGTATGTCCGGTCCTGACGCAAGCGGGGCTAGACTGAGCCTGGCGGGCGAATCAGGAGACCTCCATGGCCAGAGACGGCGCGTCCTATGTCTGCCAGTCCTGCGGCGCAGCCCAGAGCCGCTGGAGCGGGCAGTGCCCGGCCTGCGAAACCTGGAACACCCTTGTCGAGGAGAGTGGGCTGAAGCCCCCCGGGGCCCTGTCGCCCAGCCGCGCCACGCGGTTGCGAGGGCTCGACTTCCAGGGACTGGCCGGCGAGATCCAGGCCCTTCCCCGGATCCAGACCGGCATCGAGGAATTTGACCGGGTCTGCGGCGGCGGTGTGGCCAGGGGTTCGGCCCTGCTCGTGGGCGGGGACCCCGGTGTCGGCAAGTCCACCCTGCTCATGCAGGCCGTCTCCGCGGCAGCCATGCGCGGCGCAGCCTGCGCCTATGTCTCCGGGGAAGAGTCGGTGGACCAGATCCGCAGCCGGGCCCAGCGCATGGGCCTGGGCGCCGCCCCCGTCCAGCTCGCGGCTGAGACCAGCCTGAGAAACGTCCTCGACGGCCTCAAGCGCTCCAAGTTCGATCTCGTGGTGATCGACTCCATCCAGACCCTCTGGAGCGACGCCCATGACGCGGCACCGGGATCCGTCACCCAGGTCCGAGCCGCCGCTGCAGAACTCGTCCGCCTGGCCAAGCGCGAGGGCGTTGCAATTATCCTCGTCGGTCATGTGACGAAGGAAGGCGCCATTGCAGGCCCCCGGGTGATCGAACACCTGGTGGACGCCGTGCTGACCTTCGAGGGCGAGCGCGGATATCCCTTCCGGGTCCTGCGGGGGGTCAAGAACCGCTTTGGCGCCACCGACGAGATCGGCGTCTTCGAAATGGGCGACGCGGGCCTGCGCGAGGTGGCCAATCCCTCCGCCCTCTTCCTGGACACCTCCGGCGAGCGGGCGGCGGGAGCTGCTGTCTTTGCGGGCATAGAGGGATCGCGTCCGGTGCTGGTCGAGTTCCAGGCCCTGGTGGCGCCCTCAGCCTTTGGCACCCCCCGCCGGGCGGTCGTGGGCTGGGACTCTGGCAGGCTTGCCATGGTCCTTGCCGTCCTCGAGGCCCGGTGTGGCCTCTCACTCGGAGCAAGGGACGTCTACCTGAACGTGGCCGGTGGCCTGCGGATCAGCGAACCCGCGGCGGATCTCGCCGCGGCGGCGGCCCTGGCCTCTTCAGCTCTCGATGTCGCCCTCCCCCAGGACTGCG
>JBMOEP010000414.1:0-2028 GCA_049314675.1 Phenylobacterium sp. | reverse complement strand
AGGGCGACGCCCGCCAGGATCGGCCCCTTGCGGCCCAGACGGTCCGAGGCCGGGCCATAGAAGAATTGGCCAATGGCCATGCCGGCAAGGAAGGCTGAAACCGTCACCTGGGTCCGGCCAGCGTTCACGCCCAGGTCGTCGCCGATGGCCGGCAGGCTGGGCAGGTACATGTCTATGCCCATGGGCGCGAAGGCCGTCAGGGCGCCCAGCAGGACCACCAGCCCCCAGCCGGTTCCCTTGGCCCCCGCCCCGCCCCCGCTCGCCGTCGTCATGCCGCCTTCCCCCGCGTTCCGCCCTTGCCATACCCCCGCCAGGTCTGGCCAAGATAGGGAAACCTTCCAGGGAGTTTTGAATGTCCGCACTCGCCCGCCAGATGCCCCCCGTCGCCAATGTCCAGGTCAACGGGATCGACATGGCCTATTACGAGGTCGCCCGCGGCCAGGGCGTGCCGATCGTCTTCTGCCATGGCTTTCCGGAGCTGGCCTTCTCCTGGCGCCACCAGCTGAAGGCCTGCGAGGCGGCGGGTCAGTGGGCCATCGCCCCGGACCAGCGCGGCTATGGCCTGACCTCCCGGCCGGACGCGGTCGAGGCCTACGACATGGAGAACCTGGCCGCCGACCTGGTGGGGCTCCTGGACCATCTCGGCATCGAGAAGGCGGTGTTCTGCGGCCATGACTGGGGCGGCTTCGTCGTCTGGCAGATGGCCCTGATGCACCCCGACCGGGTGGCCGGCGTGATCGGCCTGAACACCCCCTTCACGCCCCGCGGCGACTACGACCCCATCGCCTCCATGCGCTTCGCCTTCGGCGAGGACATGTACATCGTCTGGTTCCAGAAGCCCGGCGAGGCCGACGCCGCCCTGGGCAAGGACGTCGACAAGACCATGCGCTTCTTCATGCGCCGCCCGCCCGAGGACATGCCCGCCCCGCCCAGCGGCGGCCTGAGCATCGACAAGAACTCCAGCCCCGCCACCACCTCCACCTTCGCCTTCCGCGACATGCTGGCCGAGTGGGACAAGTCGGACACCGCCAACCAGCTCCTGACCCCCGACGAGCTGGCCGCCTTCGTCGAGACCTTCGAGGCCTCGGGCTTTACCGGTGGCATCAACTGGTACCGCAACTTCACCCGCAACTGGGAGCGCTCGACCCACCTGCCCACGCGCATCGACCACGTCCCCTGCCTGATGATCTGCGCCGAGAAGGACGCCGTCCTGCCCCCCTCCATGGCCAACGGCATGGAAGACCGCATCGCCCACCTGGAAAAGGCCCTGGTCCTGGGCTCCGGCCACTGGACCCAGCAGGAAAAGCCTGACGAGGTGAACCGCTACATCCTCGACTGGATGGGCAGGAAGTTCGGGGGCTGAACCGCCGCTGACCCCCTCCGTCCCGGGGCTCTCGCCCCGGTTCACCTCCCCCTTGGGGGAGGAATGAATGAGCCAATTGCTCCCCCAAGGGGGAGCTCCGGGCGAAGCCCGGTGAGGGGGTCAATCCACCTCGCCTAGTCTCGCTCGCGCCGCCGTGCGGATCATCGACAGGGCGGCGTCGAGGTCTTCCAGAACGAGGCCGGCGCGGAGCCTCAGGGTCTCGACGCCCTGTTCAAGGAGCCACTCGTCCCGCGCAGCGTCGCGCTCCGGCCGGTCCGCCGCGCCGTGGCTGTAGCCGTCCTCCTCGACGCCCAGGCGGGCCTGCGAACAGCAGAAGTCGAGGACGTAGGGGCCGAGAGGGTGCTGCCTGCGGAAGTGAAGCCCACCCTGCCGCCGAGCCTTGAGGGCCTTCCAAAGCAGACCTTCGGGAAGGGTCAGGGCCTGGCGCAGACGCGAGGCCATTTCGCCGGCTTCGGGGGAGGCGGCCATGGGGTGTTCCGGGAGGGTTGGCTTCCGGCAACTTCTTCAGCAATCAAGGCGAATTCATGCCGTTGACCCCCTCCGGCCCGCTTCGCGGTCCACCTCCCCCTGGGGGGAGGAATTACGGAGCCCATTGCTCCCCCAAGGGGGAGCTCCGACCGAAGGTCGGTGAGGGGGTCAACGGC